>JAEULC010000457.1 GCA_016792605.1 Rhodospirillales bacterium | reverse complement strand
AACACCGGCGACGGCCACAGGATGGCCGAGGCCGTCGGCGCGGCGCTGGCGCACATGGACCAGTCGCTGATCTACCCGACCAAGGAGATCACCTACGAGGGCCGGCCGCACGGCCTGCCGGCGAAGGACATCAAGCTGCCGCACATCATGCTGGTGAACCGGCACGGCAAGCGCTTCGTCAACGAGGTCGAGGTCAATATCGGGCTCGCCTTCGAGATCCGCGACCCCGCGACGCGCCAGCCGGTGAACCTGCCTGCCTGGCGCATCTTCGACCGGCAGTACGTCAGCAAGTACGCGCACTGCCTGCCCAAGCGCCGCGAGCCGCCGTCGCTATACCGCGCCGACTCGCTGGAGGAGCTGGCGAAGCAGATCGGCGTCGATCCCGCGGGCCTCGTCGACAGCGCGCGGCGCATGACGAAATTCGCCCATGCCGGCCAGGACAAGGATTTCGGCCGCGGCAGCCACATCTGGGACACGCAGGTCCTGGGCGACCACGAGCACGGGCCGAACCCGATCCTGGGCTCGATCGAGGTGCCGCCCTTCTACGCCGTGCCGTTCCACGCCAGCTATCTCGGCACCAAGGGCGGCGCGCGCACCAACGAGCACGGCCAGGCGCTGCGCCCCGACGGCAGCCGCATCGCCGGGCTCTACGCCGCCGGCAACGCCATGGCGAACCCGATCGGCTCCAAGGCCGTCGGCGCCGGCACGACGCTGGGGCCGTGCCTGACCTGGGGCTATATCTGCGGCCAGAGCCTGCTGCGGGAGAATGCCTGAGCGTCACGCCGCCAGCTTCGACAAATCCTCGAGGATCGCCGTCAGCCCCTTCACCCGCTCGGCGGGGTCGTCCCATTCGCGCACGAAGGTGACGCGCTGGTCGGGCCTGATCTTGGTCGTGGCCGCGTGGCGCGTGATGTAGCGCACCAGCTTGTCGGGATGGCGGAACTTGTTTTCACGGAAGGCGATGACCACGCCCTTCGGCCCCGCGTCGACCTTCTCCACCCCGGCGTCGCGGCACATCCGCTTGATCGCGATGATCTCGAGCAGGTTCTCGACCTCCGCCGGCATCGGGCCGAAGCGGTCGACCAGCTCGGTCGCGAACGCGTCGATCTCCAGCCGGTCGACCAGCGAGGCGATGCGGCGGTAGAGCGCGAGCCGCGCGTCGAGGTCGGGCACGTAGGTCTCGGGGATCAGGACCGGCGTGCCGAGCGCGATCTGCGGCGTCCACTCGGCCGGGCGCGGGCTCGCCGCCCCGCGCGCTTCCGCCACGGCTTCTTCGAGCATCTGCTGGTAGAGCTCGATGCCGACTTCCTTGATGTGGCCTGACTGCTCCTCGCCCAGCAGGTTGCCGGCGCCGCGGATGTCCAGGTCGTGGCTGGCGAGCGTGAAGCCGGCGCCGAGCTTGTCGAGGGTCTGCATGACCTCAAGCCGGCGCGTGGCGGCCTTGGTCGGCGCCCTTTCGCCGGGCAGGGTCAGGTAGGCATAGGCGCGGGTCTTGCCGCGCCCGACGCGACCGCGGAGCTGGTAGAGCTGGCCCAGGCCGAACATGTCGGCGCGGTGCACGATCATCGTGTTGGCGGTCGGGATGTCGAGGCCGGACTCGATGATGTTGGTCGACAGCAGCACCTCGTAGGCGCCGTCGTAGAACCCCTCCATCACCTTCTCCAGGTCGGCGCTTGCCATCTGGCCGTGGGCCGCGGCCACGCGGACCTCGGGCACCAGGCGGCGCAGCCGTTCCTCAAGCTTCCCCATGTCCTCGATGCGCGGGCAGACATAGAACACCTGGCCGCCGCGATGCTGCTCGCGCAGGATCGCCTCGCGGATGACCACGGGATCGTAGGGCAGGACGAAGGTGCGGACCGCCAGGCGGTCGACCGGCGGCGTCGCGATCAGGCTCATCTCGCGCACGCCCGAGAGCGCCAGCTGCAGCGTGCGCGGGATCGGCGTCGCGGTCAGCGTCAGGACATGGACGTCGTCCTTGATCTGCTTCAGCCGCTCCTTCTGCTTCACGCCGAAATGCTGCTCCTCGTCGACGATCAGCAGGCCCAGGTTCTTGAACTGGATGCCCTTGCCCAGCAGCGCGTGGGTCCCGATCACGATGTCGATGCGGCCCTGCGCCAGCTCGGTCTTGATGCGCTGCGCGTCCTTGGCCGAGACCAGGCGCGAGAGCTGCTCGATCCGGACCGGCAGGCCGGCGAAACGCTGGGTGAAGGCGCGGAAGTGCTGGCGCGCAAGCAGGGTGGTGGGCACGACGAGCGCCACCTGCGTGCCGGCCATGGCGGTGACGAAGGCGGCGCGCAGCGCCACCTCGGTCTTGCCGAAGCCCACGTCGCCGCAGATCAGCCGGTCCATCGATCGGCCGGAGGCGAGGTCGGCCAGGGTCTCGCTGATCGCGCGGTCCTGGTCCTCGGTCTCGGCATAGGGGAAGCGGGCGCAGAATTCCTGGTACAGGCCCTCGGGCGGCGCCAGTTCGAGGCCTGGCTTGATCTGGCGCTCGGCGGCGATGCGGATCAGCTCGCCGGCCATGTCCATCAGCCGCTGCTTGACCTTCGCCCGCCGCGCCTGCCACGCCGCGCCGCCCAGCTTGTCGAGCTGCGCGCCCGAATCCGCCGAGCCGTAGCGCGACAACACTTCCAGGTTCTCGACCGGGATGAACAGCTTGTCGCCGCCGGCATAGAGCACGCGCAGGCAGTCATGCGGCGCGCCGCCGACCTCAAGCGTGATGAGGCCGTCATACTGACCGATCCCCTGCTCGACATGGACGACGAAGTCGCCCTCGGTCAGCGTCGTCAGCTCGCCGATGATGCGGTCGGCGCGGCGCTGGCGCTTGGCCGAGGGCCGGGCGAGGCGCTCGCCCAATATGTCCTGCTCGCCCAGCACCATTAGCGTGGGCGTGACGAAGCCGCGCTCGATCGGCAGCACGGCCAGTGCCGTGGTGGCCCCGGGCAAGGCCTCGGCCTCGGGCCAGGAGGTGACTGCCTTCTGCGCCGCCAGGCCGTGGTTGCGCAGCAGCGAGCCCAGGCGCTCGCGCGCGCCCAGGCTGTAGGCCGCGATCAGCGTCCGCCGGCCCAGCGCGATCTCGGTGCCGATATGCTCGCGCACCGTGTCGAGCAGGTGGCCGTCCGGCCGCGCGCGGGCCTCGGCGAAGTCGCGCCCCAACCTGCCCCCGGCGTCGATCCCCGCGCCTTCCGGCGGCGCGAAGGGCGCGAAGTCGACCACGGCGCGCCTGGCGCCGCCCTGCTCCAGCTCAGCCGCGGCCAGGTAGAGCTTGTCCGGCGCCAGCGGCCGGTAGACCGGCGCGCCGTCGCCGGCCGCCTTGGCGCCGTTGCCGGCCTGGGCGATGTCGCGCCGCGCCTGGTAGAATTCGTCGATCTGCTGCAGCCGCTCGGCGATCGCCCCTTCGACGCCATGGTCACGCGTCATCGGCACGGCCGGCAGGTAGTCGAAGAGGGTTTCCAGCTTCCCGGCGAACAGCGGCAGCCAGTGCTCCATGCCCGGGTGCCGGTGGCCGGCGGTGACGGCGGCGTAGAGCGGGTCGTCGCCGGCATTGGTGCCGAAGGCGGCGCGGTAGCCGGTGCGGAAGCGCGACACGGCCGCGTCGTCCAGCACCACTTCGCTGACCGGCTGCAGGCGCATGCCGGTCCGGCGCTCGCCCGAGAGCTGCGACATCGGGTCGAAGGCGCGGACGCCCTCCAGCACGTCGCCGAACAGGTCCAGGCGCAAGGGCTCGTCCGTGTCGGGCGGGAAGACGTCGACGATGCCGCCGCGCAGGGCGTACTCGCCGGCCTCGCGCACCGTGCCCGACCGGCGGTAGCCGTTGCGGGCGAAGAAGGCGAGCATGGCGTCGAGCGACAGCTTCTGCCCGACCTCGACCGCGAACACCGCCCCGGCGAAGCTGTCGCGGGCCGACAGGCGCTGCAGCAGGGCGTTGACCGTGGTCAGGACGATCGCCGGCCCCTCGATCCCCTCGGCGATGCGGGCCATGGCGGCGATGCGGCGGCTGACCACCTCGCCGTTCGGCGACACGCGGTCATAGGGCAGGCAGTCCCAGGCCGGCAGCGAGACGATCTGCAGGCCCGGCGCGAAGAAGCCGATGCCTTGCTCCAGGCGCTGCAGGCGCGAATCGTCGCGGGCCACGTGCAGCACCGGGCCGCCCAGCCGAAGGGCAAGGGCCGACAGGATCTGGGCGTCGAAACCCTCCGGCACGCCGCCAAGCGTCACCCGCCCCGGCGCCGGACCAATCTTATCCAGGAAATTCAACTATGTGTCGTCCGATTGCTAAACTGTCGCAGCAACTCGACCACGTCGTTCGCGCTCTCCGCCGGCGGTTGCTGGCGGCCCGTGACCCAGTCATAGATATCGGGGTCGCTTTCGCTCAGCAACGCCTCGAAACGGTCAAGCTGCCCTGCGTCAAACGAGGGGACATGGGCGTCGGCGAACCTCCCCAGCAGCAAGTCGGATTCGCGCGTTCCCCGGTGCCACGAGCGAAACATGAGCTTGCGCCGGCGGGCCGCCTGGAGATCGTCGTCCTCTATCAATGTCGCTAGTCCATGAGCCATAACCGCGGAGAGCCGGTAGACTATAGGGGCTCCCTGGAAAGACCAAGCAAAGCAGCCCCGTGCGCCCCAACATCCTGAACCCGCTGTTCGCGCCGATCACCTCGCTGCCCGGGGTGGGGCCGCGCAACGTCAAGCTGTTCGAGAAGCTGGTCGGCCAGCATGTCGTGGACCTGCTGTGGCACCTGCCGACGGGGCTGATCGACCGTCGGTTCGCGCCCTTGGTGATGGACGCGCCGGAGGGGGCGATCTGCACGCTGACGCTCAAGATCCACGCCCACGACCCGCCGCCGAACCCGCGCCGGCCGTACCGGATCAACGCCTCGGACGACAGCGGCTTCATCGAGCTGGTGTTTTTCCATGCCCGCGCCGACTACCTGCGCCGCGCCCTGCCCGAGGGCGAGACGCGGGTGGTCAGCGGCAAGGTCGAGCGCTTCAACGGCCGGCCGCAGATGACCCATCCGGACTACATCGGCACGCTGGACGAGCTAAGCCAGATGCAGAGCGTCGAGCCTGTCTATCCGCTGACCACCGGGCTGACGCCCAAGGTGCTGCGCAAGACGATCCAGGCCGCGCTCACGAAGCTGCCCGCCCTGCCGGAATGGCAGGACCCGACCTTCAAGGAGCGGCGCGGCTGGGCCGACTTCGCGACGGCGCTGAAGACGCTGCACGCGCCGGAAGACGCGCCGGCGCTGGAACCCACGACTCCCGCGCGGCAGCGCCTGGCCTATGACGAGCTCTTGGCGAACCAGCTCGCGCTGGCCGTGATCCGCGCGCGCTACCGCAAGCAGGCGGGCCGCGCCATGACCGGCGACGGGCGGCTCACCCGGGCGCTGCAGACAGCATTGCCCTTCAAGCTGACCGGCGCCCAGATCCGCTCGCTGGCCGAGATCGCGGGCGACCTGAAGGCGCCCACACGGATGCTGCGCCTGTTGCAGGGCGATGTCGGGGCGGGCAAGACCGTGGTGGCGCTGTTCGCCATGCTGAACGCGATCGAGTGCGGCGCCCAGGCAGCGCTGATGGCGCCGACCGAGATCCTGGCGCGCCAGCACCACGCCACGATCGCGCCGCTCGCCGAGCGCATCGGGCTCAAGGTCGCGCTGCTGACCGGGCGCGAGAAGGGCAAGCCGCGCGACGCGGTCCTGGCGGCCCTGGCCGACGGCGCGATCCAAGCGATCGTCGGCACCCACGCGCTCTTCCAGGAAGACGTGGCGTTCCACGACCTGGGCCTCGCCGTGATCGACGAGCAGCACCGCTTCGGCGTCCACCAGCGCCTGGCGCTGGCCGCCAAGGGGCGCGGCGTCGACGTGCTGGTCATGACTGCGACGCCGATCCCGCGCACCCTGGCGCTGACGTCGTATGGCGACATGGACGTCTCGCGGCTGGACGAGAAGCCGCCGGGCCGCAAGCCCATCGTCACCCGCGCCATCCCCGCCGAGCGGCTGGACGAGGTGATCGATGCGGTCGCCCGCGCCATGCAGGGGGGCGCCAAGGTCTACTGGGTCTGCCCGCTGGTCGAGGAGAGCGAGGTCAGCGACATGGCCGCGGCGACCGAGCGCCACGCGCTCCTGGCCGAGCGCTTCGGCAACCGCGTCGGCCTGGTCCACGGGCGCATGAAAGGCGCCGACAAGGACGCCGTCATGGCGCGCTTCTCGGGCAAGGGCCCAGGGGCGGACGATATCCTCGGCCCCGTGGACCTGCTGGTCGCGACCACGGTGATCGAGGTCGGCGTCGACGTGCCGGCGGCGACCGTGATGGTGATCGAGCATGCCGAGCGCTTCGGCCTGGCGCAGATGCACCAGTTGCGCGGCCGGATCGGGCGCGGCGACAAGCCGTCGACCTGCCTGCTGGTCTATTCGCGCCAGGGCATGACCGAGACCGCCAAGGCGCGG
>JAEULC010000359.1 GCA_016792605.1 Rhodospirillales bacterium | reverse complement strand
TGCTGGCGACACTAGCACAGGCCGCGAAGGGCTGGACGAACCGCTCGACTCAACGAGGCGGTTTGCGGCTGTACACCTTGGCTCTACTATCGCCGGGGGAGGTTGATTCGTGACAGACCATCGGCTCGCAGCGATCCTGGTCGCTGACGTTTCCGGCTATTCGCGGCTCATGGGGGCCGACGAAACCGGGACGCTCGACCACTTGAAGCGCAGCCGCCGCGACGTCGTCGACCCGGCGGTTCGTGTCAACGGGGGGCGGATCGTCAAGTCGACCGGCGACGGCATCCTTGCCGAGTTCCCTAGCGCCATCGCGGCCGTGGCATCTGCCATCGATATCCAGGCCGGGATGGCCAAGCTGGGCGGGCCGATCGCATACCGCATTGGCGTCAACTTGGGCGATGTGATTCACGATGGTGGCGACGTTTTCGGGGACGGCGTCAACGTGGCCGCGCGGCTGGAGCAGCTTGCAGAGCCGGGCGGCGTGTGCGTGTCGCGCGCCGTATTCGACCAGGTGCGCGATAAGCTGGCGCTGGAGCACGACTATCTCGGCGAGCAACAGGTCAAGAACATTGCGCGGCCGCTGAAGGTCTACCGCATCCGCGCCGCCGACGGCTACTCGCCCGCCCGCCGGCGCGCGGGCGGCCCGCGCGCCCGACAAGCGGCGCTGGCAGTCGTTGGGCTTGGCTTGGCGGTGCTCGCCATCGCCGGAGCCGCTTCGTTCTGGCCGTCGGGGCGGCCCAACCCGCCGCCGGCGTCGGTGGCCGACGCGACGCCTGCCTCCACCGCCGGGCAGGGCTCGCTGGAGGCGCCGCCGCTGTCGATCGCGGTGCTGCCCTTCGCTAACCTGTCGAACGACCAGAATTACGACTGGTTCGTCGATGGCATCAGCGACGACCTGATCACCGATCTCTCGCGCATCGCCGGCTCCTTCGTCACCTCGCGCAGCAGCTCCTTCGCGTTCAAGAACCGAAAGGTCGACACGCGCCAGGTGGCCGAGGAGCTGGGGGTACGGTATGTCTTGGAAGGCAGCGTGCGTCGCATCGGCGACCAGATGCGCGTCACCGCCCAGCTTGTCGAGGCCAGCAGCGGCGCGCAGATCTGGGCCGACCGGCTAGACTTGGCAGCGATCGAGATCGAGCGCCTGCAGGACGAGGTCACCGGCCGCATCGCCCGCGCATTGAACCTGGAACTCATCGCCGCAGAGAGTCGGCGCAAGTCCGGCGGCGGGCTTGAGGCCATCGACCTCGCCATGCGCGGCTGGACGACACTGTGGTACCGGCCGCAGACCAGCGAGACGAATGCCGAGGCAAAAAGCTATCTGCTGCGCGCGGTGGAGCTTGCCCCCGAGAATGCCCAGGCCTGGGCGGCGCTGTGCTATGCGCATACGCGCGATGCCCAGTTCGGCTGGACACCTTCGCGCGACGAAGCATTGCGCCGGGCGATCGAGGCCGGCGAAAAGGCGATCAAGCTGGCGCCGCGCGATGCCGATGCATGGTACGTGCTGGGTTACGCGCGCCGGTCGGCAGGCGACGTCGAACAGGCGCTGCATTTGATCGAGCATTCCGTCGCGCTCAACCCGAACCAGGCTGCGGCGCTGGCGGGGTACGGTCACACGCTAACGGCGGTGGGTCAGGCAACCAAGTCTCTGAGTTGGTTCGAGCGGGCGCTACGCCTCAGCCCGCTGGACCCGCTGCGCGCGGTATGGTTCTACCAAGTTGCGCTGGTGCATCTGGTGCTGGGCGACGACAATGCTGCGTTGGACTGGGCCGGCAAGGCGCTGGCGGCTAATCCGCGCTTCCCGAGCACCTTCTGGGTACGCGCATCGGCACTGGCCGGTCTCGGCCGGACCGAAGAGGCCCGCGCGGCCATCGCCGAGTATCGCCGACTGCTGCCCCGAGGCTCCGTGGCGTGGATCGCCTCCACTGTCCCGGGCAATGCCACGTTCGAGGCCCAGCGCGCGCCGCTGCTCAATCGGTTGCGCCCCCTGGGCTTGCCCGACACGTGAAAGCCGCTCGAGCCTCGAACCAGGGGGGGCGGGTAGCGCCCGTCCCTACCCGGTCCCTGAAACGGGAGCGGAAATTAGGGAGCTCAAGATCGCCATACACTCGCAGTCACTCGCAGGCGAACATGTCCGGGTGGCTTCCCGCCTAGCGCGCGACCCCGGGGCGCGCTACCATCGCGACGGGTCAGGCGGCGGGCGCGGATGGCGGGGGCCGGAAGCGTTCGGGCAGCCTGGAGTTGAACGCCTGCCAATGGGGGAGAGCCATGGGCGAGCCTGGTCTTGTGGAGTCATCCGCCGCCACCCAGCCGATGCTGCGCGGCGCAGCGCGCCCGACGACGATGCAGCGCCGCTGGCTGCGCCGCGGCTTGGCGCAGCCCGGCGGCAAGCTGCCGCTGTTCGACCGCCTGGGCCAGAAGGTCAGCGAGCGCACGGTGCGCGCCTGCCTGGAACAGGGCTGGGCCGAGCCGTGGTTCGCCAATCCCCTGAACCCGGACTGGCTGGTCTGCAAGCTGACCGACAGCGGACGGAAGGTCGCAGCCGAACCGTGATTCCGCCAGCCCGTCGCGCCGCCGCATTCGCCTTCCCTGCCCTCCCGCTGCTTGCATCGCTGCTGTTCGCGCCCCTGCCCGTGCGCGCCGACGACGCGCTGGCGAAGATCGACGACGCGAAGGCGGCGCTTGGCGCCAAGCAGGCGACCAAGGCGTATCTCGCGCTCTCGAACGCGGTCAGCGAACTGGCATCGCGCACGCCGCTGTTCCTGACCGCCGGCGCGCTGGTCGACGGGCCGTCGCGCGGCTATGGCCAGTACACGACGCGCCCGCACAACGTCTACACGCGCAACCAGCCGATCCAGGTCTATGTCGAGCCGGCCGGATTCGACCACGGGCGCAAGGCCGGCGGCCTCTATACCGTCTCGCTCGCCTGCGACTACCAGATCCTCGATTCGAAGGGGAAGATCGTCACCGCCGACCGCGTGGTCAAGGAAGTCGAGATCGTCAGCCGCCAGGCCAACGCCGAACTCGGCGTCGACATCGCCCTGCCGCTGCTCGACCTGCCGAAGGGCGACTACACGCTGGAAATCCAGGTGCGCGACCAGATCGCCAACGACAGCGCGCGCGTAAAGCTGCCGTTCAAGATGCAGTAGGGTGCAGCGGCGATCGGGCAGGCGCGCTGCCGCCGCCCGACCCGCACCGCGAGCGTTCGCTGAAAGCGCATACACCCTTGATTTTCAGCCTGCGGACCCGCCCCCTATTTCTTGGGCCAATGCCTTCACCTTGGGCAAACTCGTCGCCACTGGAGACAACAAGCGCGCGTGAAAGCGCTTGCGCGCTTGACGGGCTTACCCCCATCGGGCAACGTAAGAGCCAATAAGCATAATTCCCACCGTTGCATTCACTTGTGGGTACTGGAGGAGACGTCAATGAAATCGGTATTCTCTCGCCGTTGTCTCGGCGCCGCCGCGCTGGGTGCGTTCGCCCTCGCCGCGGTCATGCCCGGCCACGCGCTCGCGCAGAAGCGCACCTTCACCTTCGGCTACGACCAGCCGAAGGCGACCGGCTACGGCTTCGCCGGCGACGTGTTCGAGAAGAAGATGCTCGAGCTCAGCAAGGGCAATTTCGTCGTCAACCAGTTCCCCGGCGCGCAGCTCGGCCAGGAGCCGGTGATGCTGCAGAAGGTGCGGTCGGGCGACATCGACTTCATCATCACCTCGTCGGCCAACGGCTCCACCGTGTCGCCGCAGCTCGGCGTGATGTCGCTGCACTACCTGTTCGAGAACGACAAGCACTTGGCCAAGGCGGTCGCCTCGCCCGAACTCAACAACGCGGTCAAGAAGCTGGTCAAGGACACCGTGCAGGGCGCCCAGGTGCTGACCCTCATGACCCTGGGCCTGCGCAGCATCTACAGCAAGAAGGCCTACACCAAGCTCGAGGACCTCAAGGGCATCAAGATCCGCGTGCAGGCGACGCCGACCGAGAAGGCGCACTTCACGGCCTATGGCGCCCAGGTCGTCCACATGCCGTTCGGTGAAGTCTACACCTCGCTGCAGACCGGCGTGGTCGACGCCGCCGAGAACGGCGTCAACGTCTACCTGTCGAACAAGCACTACGAAGTGGCGCCGGTGCTGTCGATGACCGAGCACGAGGCCAACAACAACCTGCTCTGGGTCAGCGACAAGACCTGGAACAGCCTCAGCGCCGAC
The DNA here is from genome assembly GCA_016792605.1 of Rhodospirillales bacterium. Classification (GTDB taxonomy): domain Bacteria; phylum Pseudomonadota; class Alphaproteobacteria; order JAEULC01; family JAEULC01; genus JAEULC01. Next base: position 1,171 of record JAEULC010000359.1, on the reverse strand, counting down.
GAGAAGAAGTGGGTCGAGATCGCCGCGGCCGATGTCGGCAAGCTCGAGCCCCCGCACGCGCTCAAGCTCGAGCAGGAGTCGGCCGAGAAGCTGAAGAAGCTCGGCGTGAAGGTGGTCGAGAACGTCGACAAGTCGGGGCTGATCAAGGCGTCGCAGCCGGTGCAGGAAGAGCAGGCGAAGATCCTGGGCCCGCAGGCGGTCGAGATCGTCCAGATCATCCGCAAGCTTAAGTAAGAGCGGATTGCCGACGACGCCGGGCGGCGGGGCGTTCGCACCGCCGCCCGGTTTGCTGTCCAAGAGGGGGATTGAGACACGATGGGCGAGCGCCAGGCCGACACGCGGCAGACGGTATTGATGGACCGCCGCCACCTAAAATGGCCGGCGCTCGATGTCGTCGAGCGGTTCTTGATGTACTGCTGCGGCATTTCCATCATCGGCTTCTCGCTCTGCGTCCTGTTCGACATCCTGACCCGGTCGATCGGCGCCCCCTGGCTGTGGCTGCAGGAGGCGACCTCGCTGTTCTTCGTCTATGGCAGCTTCATCGGCATCGGCGTCGCCACGCGGCGCATGGACCACCTGATGCTGTCGGCCATGACCGACGCGATGCACGGCTCGATCCGCACCTTCTTCGAGGTCTTCAACCGGCTGATCATCCTGGGCTGCGCGCTGTGCATGATCTGGTTCGGCGGGCTGAACTTCCTGCACGGCTTCGGCAGCTTCCGCATGCCGTCGCTGACCCCGATCGCCTGGTGGTACCTGACCGTGCCGCTGTCCGGCTTCTTCGTCGCGCTGTTCGCGATCGAGCAGATCGTCAACGGCCTGCGCAACGGCTTCGAGACCCCGGTCACGGATGCCGACGCCCGGGGGTTCCAGCCATGATCCTCGAACCCGGCTGGGTCCTCACCATCATGGCGGTGATCTTCCTCGGCACCGGCTACATGGGCGTGCCGGTGCCCTTCGCCATCATGGCCGGCGTGTTCGTCGCCACGATGCTGACGCCGATCAGCATGGCGTCGATGGCGCAGCAGCTCTTCAACGGCCTGGACGCCGAGGTGCTGCTGGCGGTGCCGTTCTTCCTGCTGGTCGGCGAGCTGATGACCTCGGCCGACGTCACCCGCCGCATGATCGTGCTGGCCCAGGTCATGGTCGGCCACCTGCGCGGCGGCCTGGC
>JAEULC010000352.1 GCA_016792605.1 Rhodospirillales bacterium | reverse complement strand
GCCTCGCCGGCGCGCGACATGCTGGTGCGCCGCGCCACGCCCAAGGGCGCCACGGGCAAGGTGTTCGGCTTCGTCTATTCCGGCCTCGACCTCGGCTCGACCACAGCGCCGACGCTCGCCGGCTTCCTGGTCGACCACGGCCACCCGATCGGCGTCCTGTGGCTGGTCGCCGCGGGCCAGCTCCTGGCGATCCTGACCGCCTTCGGCCTCGGCCGCCGCCCGCGCCAGCGCGTGACGCAGCCCGCCGAGTAGGGCTTCAGCCGACCTCGAGGAAGACCAGCAGCGCCGAGACGGTCGCGACCGACAGCACGGTCGAGATCAGCACGGCGGCGGTCGAGCGCTGCACGTAGACGCCGTATTTCTGGCCCAGCACCGACAGCGTGGTGCCAATGGGCAGCGCCGCCATGATGACGGCGGACTTGGCCCAGACCGGATCCATCGTCAGCAGCTTGAAGGCGATGACGTAGGTCAGCAGCGGCTGCAGCAGCAGCTTCAGCACGCAGAGCCAGCCGACCTCCTTCAGGTCGCCCTTGATCGGCTTGCCGACCAGGAACAGCCCGATGGCGAACAGCGCGCAGGGGCTGGCCGCATTGCCGACCAGCGTGCAGAACGTGTCGAAGGCCCGGGGGATCGGGATGCCCAGCACCGACACGGCGATCCCCGCGATCGGCGCGAGCACCAGCGGATTCTTGAAGGTCGCCACCACCACGTCGCGGGCGATCCGGCCCGGCTTCTTGCCGCTGTCATGGCCGAGATCCAGCTCGATCATAACGGTGGCGATGCCCAGCACCAGGCTGGCATTGACGATCGACGACACGATCGCCGGCGGCGCGCCGGCCTGGCCGAAGGCGCTGAGCAGAAGCGGAATGCCCATGTAGCCGGTGTTCGAGTAGATCGACGACAGGCCGTGCAGCGACAGGCAGGCGAAGCGGTCGGGAAAGACGCGCCGCGCCACCAGGAAGGCGAAGACGGCGGTGACCAGCGCGCCGCCGCCATAGGCGGTCAGGAACGGCCCGTGCAGGATGTCCACCACCGGCACCTTGGCCGTGGCGATGAACATCAGGGGCGGCAGGGCGACGAAATAGACGAAGCGGTTGAGCGCCTCGCTGGCCAGGTCGCCCAGGAGCCCGATCCGCCCGGCAATCCACCCGCAGGCCATGATGGCGAAGACGGGGAAGGCGACATCGACGATTGCTTGCATGGACCGCAATAAACCGGGCGCGGCTGCGGCTGTCGAGCGCAAAGCGAAACGGCCGCATCGATCCGGAACGACAGGCCAGTTGCGGGTTGCCTTGCGCCCAGGAACGATGCGACAAACCGGGTCGCCCGGCATCGGCATTGGCATCGGAATAGGCAGCGGCGGCGGCATGGTGGCAAAGCGCAGGCGGGGTTCGGGTCTCGCGGTCACGGTCGCCTGGACCGTGATGTCCCTGGCGATCGTGTTCGTCCTGGCGAATGTCGGCGCGTGGATCGCCTTCCGCCTGTTTCCCGACCGCATTGTCTCGGCCAATATCCGCACCACCTACGATTTCTTCGCGCGCTACGACGGCGAATTGGCGCGCTACCGCGAGGACTGGTTCGGGCTCAAGCCCGGCGGCTGGCCGCAATACGTGGCCGAGATCAAGGACCGGATCGCCCGGGGCGGCAACGCCTACGAGGACTTCACGATGTTCAAGCCGGTGCCGAGCAGCGGCACCTACGTGAATTTTCCCGAGGCCGGCTATCGCAGCGTCGGCGCCGACTTGCAGGGACCGTGGCCGATCGATCCCGCGAACTACAACGTGTTCTTCTTCGGCGGCTCGACCGCGATGGGCACGGCGTCGGACCAGGCGACGATCGCACGCTTCCTGCAGGTGGACCTCCAGGCGGGGCGTCCGGCGCGGCCGGTCCGGGTCTACAATTTCGGCCGCGGCAGCTATTTCTCGACGCAGGACTCGATCCTGTTCCAGAACCTGCTGCGCTCGGGCGCGAAGCCCGACCTGGCGGTGTTCCTGCACGGGCTGAACGACCTGTTCTTCCTCGACGGCCGGCCCTCGGCCTGGAACGTCTATGACGCGGCGCTGCAGGAACACGCGCGGCGCGTGCGCGAGCAGGTCGCCGGCGTGACCGAGCTGCGGCCGCGCTGGACGAGCCTGCAGGAGTTCGCGCTGTCCCTGCCCCTGGTGAAGCTGGCCGGCGCGATCGGCGGCGCGTCGGCCCAGGGATCGGCGACGGCCTACCAGCCGGTGGTGACCGACCCCGATCAGCTTCGCCGGGCGATCCAGCGCTACCGCGGCACGGCGCGGCTGATCCAGGCGGTCGCCGACGGCAGCGGCGTGAAGGCGGCGTTCGTGATCCAGCCGGTGCCCGGCTACCACTACGACCTGAAGAAGCACCTCGCCCTCGACCCGCGCTTCGGCCTGGGCGGGCACGAGCGGTCCGGGCAGGGCTACCCGCTGCTGCTCGAATCGCTGCAGCGCGAGCCGCTCGGCGGGGCCACGGTGATCTGGGCGGCCGACACGGCGCAGGATTACCCCGAGGCCGCCTACCTGGACGCGGTCCACTACACGCGCGGATTCTCCGAGGCCCTGGCGAAGCACATCGCCGCGGCGCTGGGCGCGCGCGGCCTGCTCGACTGAACCTGGCCGGGGCCTACGCGCCGCTTGCCGGCCGGCCCCGCATCGTGGCAATAAGCCGGAACGCCGCAACCAAGGCGACTCCATGGTGGATCCGTATTTCTGGAGCAACCGGCCATTGACGATGGCGCGGCTGCGCGACATCGCAGCCAAGGCGCGCGCCCGCGGGCCGGGCTGGGTGTGGCGTCGCCTGACCAAGGAGCTGCGACACCCGGAGACCACGCAGGGCATCCGGCTGCGGCGCGTGAACGTCCTGCTCTATGCCGGGCTGTTCCACCTGCTGTCGCTGCTGCCGGCGCTGGTCTTCCGCCTGGTCGGCACGAAGCGCCGGACCCTGGCGCTGTTCTACGACCTCGATATCGCGTCCCTGACCTTCGACATCGTCGACTACCTGATGCTGGCCGAGCTCGAGCGCCGCCGGCTTGGCCTCGACGCGGTGCATGTCGTGGTCGTGCCGGGCCGGGTCGACGGGCTGCGCCAGGAGGCCGAGCACTACGAGCAGGTGGTCGACCAGCACGCGCGCATCTGGCGCCTCCACAACCTCATCATCCCGATGTTCGCGCTGTTCCCGAATGTCGCCGGCTACACGATCTGCAGCGACCGCCGCCATGCGACGCTGGTGCGGTTCTTCTTCCCGCGCACCGTGCATCCGCCCGGCTACTGGCCCGCCTTCCCGATCGTGCCGGTGCGCCGCCTGGTGTTCGGCGCGGCGCGCGAGGGGCGCGCGGTCTTCCCCGGCCTGCAGATGCCCGAGCAGGCGATGCGCTTCGTCGACGCCTGGCTGAAGGCGCGGATCGGTGACCGCAGGCCCGTGGTCATCACTCTGCGCCAGTACGGCTACCAGCCGACGCGCAACAGCAACGTCTCGGCCTGGATCGAGTTCGCGCGCCGGCTCGACCCCGC
>JAEULC010000214.1 GCA_016792605.1 Rhodospirillales bacterium | reverse complement strand
CAGGTGGTGCTGCCGGTCGACGGTACGATGCGGATGACCGTGTCGGGCACGCCGGGCGACATTGCCGGAAGCCAGGGCGTCATGGTCGGCCGCAGCCTGCCGCACGAGTTCCAGGTGGCGGGCGCCAACCGCTTCGTCGTGCTGGATTTTCCGGTCGAGGGCCGGCGCGGGCCGGATTTCGCGGCGGGGGTGATCGACCGCGCCCGGCTGACACCCTTCTTCGCCCTGGACGAGGGCTTCCGCCACCTGGCGCTCTACCTCGCCCATGCCCTCGACCAGGGGGCGCTGCCCGAAGGCCTGGCGCGCCAGGCGATCGACCTGGTCAGCCACGCCGTGACCCGCGCCCTGCCGCCCGAGGCGGCGGACGACGGCGTCGCCAAGGTCATCGGCCATATCCACGCCCGCTTCCCCGAGCGCCTGACCGTCCCGGCCCTGGCCGGCGAGATTGGCGTCTCGGCCAGCGTGCTGCACGAGCGCTTCCGGCTCGTGACTGGCCACGCGCCGATCGCGTACCTGCAGTCCGTGCGCCTGGACGAGGCCGAGCGCCTGCTGCGCGCCTCGCGCCTGTCGATCGCCGAGATCGCGCTGCGCGTCGGCTTCTCCGACCAGACCGCACTGACCCGTGCCCTGAAGCGCCGCCGCGGCGTGACGCCGGCAGGGGTCAGGCGGGCGGGGTAACCGCTAGAACGCCAGCTTCCACTGGCCTTCCTTGGTCTTGCAGTACGGCAGCACGTAGCGCCGGCCGCCGCCCGCCGTGAACACGTGCTCGACCTCGCCGCATTGCATGCCTTTCTGCTTGAAGGTCTTGAGCAGCGTCGAGCGGCCGGCGCGGTCGCTCGTGGTGCTTTTCCAAGACGCCTTGACGCCGTCCTTGTACTCGCCCAGCACCTTCTGGACCGAGCCCTGCATCAGCGCGATGTCGTCCTGGCTCATCGTGACGCCGTCGCGGCCGAACGGATTCACCGCACCTTGCGCCCAGGCCGTGGACATCGACCCGGCGGCCAGCAGGAACATGGCGGCGCCCAGGACCAATCGCTTTGTCATCGGATTCCCTCCCATTCGCGGTCGAAAACGATGTTCGACTGCATGTAATAGTGTAGCGCATGATGGGCGGGACGCCCAAGGCCGGGCATTGATCTAGGTCAGGCGCTTCGGAGTCCCGGTCAAAACCTTCCCAGCCCTGGTCAAGACGTCCCGAGTGGAACGCCGCAGTATCTGCGCACGCTCAACCGCTGCACGGGGAACACCGCCATGCGCCTCTCGGACTTTAAGGCCCTGACCTTCGACTGCTACGGCACGCTGATCGACTGGGAGGCGGGCATCCTCAACGAGCTGAAGCCGTGGGTCGCGAAGAACGGCCTCAAGTTCACCGACGACCAGATCCTCGAGGCCTTCGCCGAGGTCGAGTCGGCGGTCGAGCACGACAATCCCGGCTGGATCTACCGCAACATCCTGGCCGAGACGCATCGCCAGCTCGCGAAGAAGTGGGGCCTGAAGGCGGACGAGGCGGCGGCCAAGGAATTCGGCGAGTCGGTGCCGCGCTGGCCTGCCTTCCCGGACTCGGCCGAGGCGCTGGCCTACCTGAAGCAGCACTACACGCTGGTGATCCTGTCCAACGTGCACAACGATGGCATCGCCGCCAGCGCGGCCAAGATGGGCAACCCGTTCCACCACATCTTCACCGCCGAGATGATCGGGTCCTATAAGCCCGCGATCCGCAACTTCGAGTACATGCTCGACAAGCTGAACGGCCTCGGCATCGCAAAGGACAAAATCCTGCACACCGCACAGAGCCTGTTCCACGACCATGCGCCGGCCCAGGCGGTCGGGCTGGCGCGGGCCTGGATCAACCGGCGCGCCGGCAAGCAGGGGCAGGGGGCGACGAAGAAGCTGCCCAACCAGCCGACCGTGCATTTCGAGTTCAAGACGCTCGGCGAGTTCGCGGCGGCCCACAAGGCAGAGCAGCAGAAGAAGTAAGGTCGTCCGGCACGGAGCCCGCGCCATGGACGAGCAGTTCGATTTCCTCGTGATCGGCGCGGGGGCGGCGGGCAGCTCTGTTGCCTACGAGCTGTCCAAGCGTGGCAGGGTGGCGCTGGTCGAGCGCGAGCAGGCGCCGGCCTATCACTCGACCAGCCGCTCGGCCGCGGTGCTGGCCGAGAACTACGGCCCGGTCGGCTGGCAGCGCCTGTCGACCGCCAGCCGCGCCTTCTTCGAGAAACCGCCCGAGGGGTTCACGGAGCATAAGCTTCTGAAGCCGCTCGGCGCGCTGTTCTTCGCCACGCAGGACGAGGCGCCTGTCCTGGAGGACTCCTCGCGCGAGCTGGTGGCCCGCGGCGTGCCGCATCGGCTGATGTCGCCGCGGGACGCGCTGGCGCTCTGCCCTGTCGTGAAGATCGAGCCCTTCGCCCTTGCGCTCTACGAGCCGGGCTGCGCCGACATCGACGCGGCGTCGCTGGTGCAGGGCTACCTGAAGCTGGCGCGGCGCAACGGCGCCGCGGTGGTGCTGGACTCCGAGGCGCTGTGGATCGAGCGCAAGGCGGGGCAGTGGGACGTGCGGGCGGGCCAGTCGCGCCTACGGGCGCCGGTGCTGGTCAACGCGGCCGGCGCCTGGGCCGACGACATCGCGGCGCTGGCGGGCCTCAAGCGCCGCGGGGTGAAGCCCTATCGCCGCACCGCCATCACCATCGACCCGCCGGCGGGCCACGACGCGATGCGCTGGCCGATGACCTTCGACACGGCCGAGACCTGGTACTTCAAGCCCGAGGCCGGGCGGATCATGGTCTCGCCCGTGGACAAGACGCCGACCCCGCCCTGCGACTGCCAGCCCGAGGAGCTCGACATCGCTATCGCCGCCGACCGCATCCAGCAGGTCACGACGATGGAGGTGAAGCGCATCCACCGGAGCTGGGCGGGGCTCAGGACCTTCGCACCCGACGAGCAGCCGGTGATCGGCCCCGACCCGGTGGAGCCGAGCTTCCACTGGCTCGCCGGCCAGGGCGGCAACGGGGTCATGGGCGGCCCGGCGGCGGCCCAGCTCTGTGCGTCGCTGGCGCTGGGCGAGGGCGTGCCCGCGGCGCACCGGGCGCTCGGGATCGAGCTGGCGGCGGTTTCTCCGGCGCGGCTCGTCCCCATCGCCTGATCTTGCGATCGCGCGACGAAGGCCCGCCGTCGGCGTAGGATCGAGCCCGGTCGGGCGGGAGTGGGACATGCGCGTTGTTCGTTCGCGGGTCACGGCGGCCGGCTGGCAGCGCTGGCTGCCCGGCCTCGCGACCCTGCGCCGCTACGAGGTCGGCTGGCTGCCCAGCGACCTGATGGCGGGGCTGGTCCTGACCACGATGCTGGTGCCGGTCGGCGTCGCCTATGCCCAGGCGTCGGGCGTGCCCGGCATCTACGGCCTCTACGCGACCATCGTGCCGCTGCTGGCCTATGCCCTGTTCGGGCCGAGCCGCATCCTGGTCCTGGGGCCGGATTCGTCGCTGGCGGCGATCATCCTCGCCGTCGTCCTGGCGCATTCCGGCGGCGATCCGGGCCGCGCCATCGCCTTGGCCAGCGCCATGGCGGTGGTCTCGGGCATCGTCTGCGTCCTCGCCGGCGTCGTCCGGCTCGGCTTCGTCACCGAGCTGCTGTCGAAGCCGATCCGCTACGGCTACATGAACGGCATCGCGCTGACCGTCCTGATCAGCCAGCTGCCCAAGCTGTTCGGGTTCTCGATCGATGCCGAGGGGCCGCTGCGCGGCCTCTGGGCAACCCTGCAGGCGATTGCGGCGGGCCGGATCCATTGGCCGAGTTTCCTGGTCGGCGCCGGGACGCTGGCAATCATCCTGCTGCTCAAGGGCAGCAAGCGGCTGCCCGGCGTGCTGATCGCCGTGGTCGCCGCCACCGTCGCCGTCGGCGCGCTCGACCTTTCCGGCGCCGCCGGGGTGGCCGTCCTCGGCTCCCTGCCGCAGGGCCTGCCCGGCTTCGCGATCCCGTTCATCGGCTATGCCGACTTCGTGCCGGTGGTTCTCGGCGGCTGCGCGGTGGCGCTGGTGTCCTTTGCCGACACCAGCGTGCTGTCCCGCGCCTATGCGGCCCGGACCGGCATCTATGTCGATCCCAACCAGGAGATGGCGGGGTTGGGCGCCGCCAACCTGGCTGCGGGCTTCTTCCAGGGCTTCCCGATCAGCAGTTCCTCGTCGCGCACGCCGGTCGCCGAGGCCGCTGGCGCCAAGACCCAGGTGACCGGGATCGTCGGCGCCCTGGCCGTGGCGGGGCTACTCGTGGCGGCGCCTAACCTTCTCGCGCATCTGCCCACGGCTGCGCTCGCGGCCGTGGTGATCGCTTCGGCGATCGGGCTGATCGAGGTCGCGGACCTCAAGCGCATCTACCGTATCCAGCAGTGGGAGTTCTGGCTTTCGGTCGTCTGCTTCGTCGGCGTGGCGACGCTTGGCGCGATCCCCGGAATCGGGCTCGCGATCGTGATCGCCGTGATCGAGTTCCTGTGGGACGGCTGGCGACCGCATTCGGCGGTGCTTGGCCGCGTCGACGGAATCAAGGGGTACCATGACATCACGCGCTATCCGGAAGCGAGGCGCGTTCCCGGCCTGGTGCTCTTCCGCTGGGACGCGCCGCTGTTCTTCGCCAATGCCGAGCTGTTCGGGCAAAGGGTCCTGGATGCCGTGGCGGCGTCGCCGACCGAGGTGCGACGGGTGGTCGTCGCGGCCGAGCCGGTGACCAGCGTCGATGTCACCGCCGCGGACGCCCTGGCCGAGCTGGACGAGACCCTGCAGGCGGCGGGGGTAGAACTGTGCTTCGCCGAGCTCAAGGACCCGGTCAAGGACAAGCTGAAGCGCTTCGGCCTGCTCGCGCGGTTCGACTCGGAGCACTTCTTCCCGACGATCGGCGCGGCGGTCCAGGCGTATATCGATACCCATGCGGTCGCGTGGAAGGACTGGGAGGAGCGGTAGCGCGAGGGTCCGATCCTGCGTGAGGTGCTTCACAGCGTTTCACGGCAGGATCATCATGATCCGCCTCCTTGCCGAACGCCGGGCGCCCGCCCGGCCGGCTTTCGCCGGGTCCTGGCCATCCGCGGATCGCCGGCCCGGCTCGATAACAAGGAGTAAAGGGAATGAAGATCTCGCTGAAAGACAACCGCGGCGTGCCCGTGTCGACGACGAACCTCAAGTCGCTCGAGCGGCTGGAGCAGGCCTGCGACCTGATGAACGGCTACTTCAACGACCCGTTCGCGCTGATCGACGAGGCGCTGGCCGAGGATCCCGGTTTCGTCATGGGCCACTGCTTTCGCGCCGCCTTCATGGCGACCGCGACGGACAAGACCTTCCTGCCGGAGGTCCGCAAGAGCGTCGAGGCAGCCGAGGCCCTGGCCGGCAAGGCGAACGACCGCGAGCGCGGCCACATCGCCGGCGCGCGGGCCTGGCTCGAGAGCGACTACGACCGGGTCGCCGAGCACTACCAGCGCGTGCTGATCGGCCACCCGCGTGACTTGATGGCGCTGCAACTCGCGCATCTGCGCGACTTCCTGACCGGCCAGGCGATGATGCTGCGCGACCGTCCGGCGCGCACGCTGCACGCCTGGGACGAGAGCGTGCCGGGCTACAACTACGTGCTGGGCATGCAAGCCTTCGGGCTCGAGGAGAGCGGCGACTACGCGCGCGCCGAGGAACGCGGGCGCCAGGCCGTGGCGCTGCAACCGCGCGACAGCTGGGCGGTGCACGCCGTGGCGCATGTGCTGGAGATGCAGAACCGCACGGCCGAGGGCATCGACTGGATCAACAAGGGCAGCGACTACTGGTCGGGCGACAACGGCTTCGCCTATCACAACTGGTGGCACCTCTCGCTGTTCCACCTCGACCGTGGCAACACCGCCGAGGTCCTGGCGCTCTACGACCGGCTGATCCGCAACACGGCCTCGACCATGCCGATGGAGCTGATCGACGCCGCGGCGCTGCTGTGGCGGCTGCACCTGATGGGCGTCGGCGTCGGCCAGCGCTGGAAGGAAGTGGCCGACAAGTACGAGGCCACGGTCGAGGACGGGCACTACGCCTTCAACGACTTCCACGCGATGATGGCCTTCGCCGCCGACGGGCGCACGGCCGCGTCGGAGCGCCTGCTGGCCACGCTGGCCCGTCGCGCCGGGGCGACGGACTGGAACGGCGTCGCCACGAGGACGGTCGGCCTGCCGCTGTGCCAGGCGATCGATGCCTTCGCCAAGGGGCGCTACGCCCAGGCGGTGGAGATCCTGCTGCAGGTGCGTCCGGTCGCCTACCGCTTCGGCGGCAGCCACGCCCAGCGCGACATCCTGTCCCTGACCCTGATCGAGGCCGCCTTGCGCGGCGGGCAGGGGCGCGTGGCCCAGGCGATCGCCGGCGAGCGGACCGAACTGAAGCCGCTCAGCGGCGTCAACCGGCTGCTGGCCCAGCGTGCGGCAGGACTGGCGAAAGCCGCCTGATCTCCAGCAAAGCCTTGTAGTTAACGGCTTTCCGCGGCGGCGCGCCGGCGAATCGGCGCGCCGCCGTCGGCGCTGTATGGGCCGCTCCGCGCGATCGTTCGTGGAACAGGTTTATCCCCAGGCATTTTGCCAATCGGTGGCATATCTGCACCAGTTTTGGCCTCGCCGGGACGGGTGAAGCCGGGTCTGTAATTTATTGAAACAGAAGGGCAGGGGGCGTTTCTTTAAGTATTTAGTTAATTTTTTTCGATCAAGTAGTTGAATGTATATGACGTTGCACATACCGGTGCCCGCCGATAGCGTGAACAATGTCAGCGCGGAGACGAATCGCCGGCGGGGGCTGGCCTCGTTATCCACAAGGCGCGACACAGGGCAACGGCTTCGGGAACTCGTTCCAGGGGAGCAACCCCCCGGACAGCAACCCAGAGCCATCGGGGAGGCAGGTGCATCGGTGGATGGCCAAGCCCTGCCCGAGAACGGGGGACGGGGTTTGATCGGGGCTACGCTGCACCGAGCCAAGGCGTTGGTCGAAAGGCTGTTTCCGGACCGACAGCTATTCGTCCGCGCCAACGACCATGTGAACTTCCTGGCGCTCTCGCGCCGGACCCAGCTTGTCGTCGCCGGCATCGGCGTCCTGGTCATCGGCTGGACGGTGGCCGCGACGGCCTTGCTCTACGGCATGAACCGCACGATCGACGCCCGCGACGCCCGCCTGGCCCGCCAGCGCGTGGCCTACGACAAGCTGGTCGGCGACGTCGCCGCCTACCAGGACAAGGTTGGCGAGGTGACGCGCAGTCTGCGCGACCGCCAGGCCCGTCTGCTGAGCATGTTCGAGCCCGGCTCCGGGCCCAATATCGCCGCCGAGGGCACGGCCGTCGGCCGCGAGGCGCGCGCCGCGCTGCACAGCCAGATCCGCCAGCTCGACGGCGAGCTCGGCGCCATGACCGACATGAGCGTTGCGCTGGAAGGCAACCTGGCCGACGTGCGCCAGCGCCTGGCCGCCGCCATGGCCGAGCGCGACCAGGTCGCCATGGCCCGCGCCGAGCTGGTGCAGCGGCTGCAGGAGACGCAGCGGCGCGAGCGCGGCGAGGCCGAGCGCAACGCCACGCTGCGCGACACGCTGGGCCGCACGCTGCAGCAGCTCAACCAGGCGAACAACGAGCGCGACCAGATGGAGCGCGAGCGCACGTTCTACCGCGACAAGCTGCGCGAGACCGAGCGCGACATCGCCGAGGGCCAAGAAACGCAGCAGAACCTCGTGTACCGCCTGGTCGAGCGCGCCGCCGACAGCATCCAGGAGGCCGAGCGCATCGTCGCGCTGACGGGCATCGAGGCGAACGGGCATGTCCGCTCCGCCGGGTCGGGCCCGGTCGCCGCCAACCAGGGCGGGCCGTTCCTGCCGCTCGACCGCACCGAGAGGCCGCTGGAGCCGACGCAGTCGGCAATGGCGCTGCTCGACCTCCAGCTCGACCGGTGGGACGGGCTGCAGCAGCTCCTGCGCGCCATCCCATTCGCGCCGCCGCTCGACTCCTTCTCGGTGACCTCGACCTACGGCTCGCGCACCGATCCTTTCACCCAGACCGCGTCGATGCACCAGGGCATCGACATGTCTGCGCCGCGCAAGACGCCGATCTTCGTCGGCGCGCCGGGCAAGGTGCTGTTCGCCAACCGCAAGGACCGCTACGGTCGCATGATCGAAATCGACCACGGGATGGGCATCGTCACGCGCTACGCGCATCTCGACGAGATCCTGGTGAAGCCGGGCGACAAGGTCGGGTTCCGGACCAAGATCGGGCTGGTCGGCAGTTCGGGCCGCACCTCGGGCGCGCACCTGCACTACGAGGTGGTGGTCAAGGGCAGGCCGATGGACCCGCAGCGCTTCATGGACGTCGGCAAGCACCTGTTCAAGGAAGTCGACGTCGCCGAAATGCGACCCGCCGCGGGCAAGAAGGCGCCGCTGCGGCCACGCAGCAGCGTGGCGAAGAACTAGCGCCCGCCGGGCGGCCAGGAGGGAGACAGGCGATGGACATCAAGCGCATCATCACCGGAGCCGCCAACCGAACGGCTGAGAGCAGCGCCGCCACATCTTCGTCGAAGCCCCCGGTCGCCGGGCCGCGCAAGGCCGCGGCGCCGTCGCTGATCAGCGCCGACCTGCGCATCACCGGCGACCTCAACAGCTCCGGCGATATCCACGTCGAGGGCGTCGTCGAGGGCGACATCCGCTCCGCGACGCTGACGATCGGCGAGGGCGCCGAGGTGCGTGGCTCGGTCGTCGCCGAGCAGGTGCGCGTCTGCGGCGTGGTGCTGGGCCAGATCCAGGCGCATCGGGTGGAACTCACCAAGACCGCCAAGGTGACGGGCGACATCGCGCACGAGCTGCTGTCGATCGAGTCCGGCGCCTTCATCGAAGGCCACTGCCGGCGCATCGAGCCGGGCATGGCGCTCGCCGGGCGCAAGAGCGACGCGGTGGTGAACATCGCCGACGCCGCGCCTGGCCCGCTCGGCAAGAAGGGCGGCGCCGCCTAGGTCAGGCGGCCTTGCTGGCCGCTTCGCGAGCCCCCAACGCTTCGCGCAGGGCGCGGGCGAGAAGCGCCCGGTCGACGGGCTTGGGAACGATCGTAACGTCCAGATCCCGTGCCTTGGATTCGGCTTCCATGTCGGAATAGCCGGAGCAGAGTACGATCGGCATGTTGGGGTGTACGGCGCGGGCAGACCGCGCCAGTTCGATGCCGCCGACGCCCGGCATGCGAATGTCGCTCAGCAGCAGGTCCCAAGCGAAGGGTGCCTCGTTGATCGCTTCCAGCGCATCCTCCGAGCTCGCGCACAAGGTGACATCATAGCCGAGCCGTTCCAGGTTCGTAGCCAGCATCGTGCCGACCATCTCCTGGTCGTCGACTACCAGCACCCGCTCCTTGCCGCGCGGCTGGCCGTGGAGCGCTTCCAGCGGCGCCTCGGCGCTGTCAGCCTCGTACACGGGCAGATAGATGTGGAAGGTAGTACCCTCGCCCTGGCCGCTCTCCGCTTCGATCAGGCCGCCATGGGACAACACGATCCCGTGCACCGCTGCGAGTCCCAGCCCCGTGCCCTTGCCGACTTTCTTGGTGGTGAAGAACGGATCGAACATCCGTTCCATCACGCCGGGCGGCATGCCCGATCCATCGTCCGCGACCGTGAGCAGGACGTAGCGGCTGTGGCGCGGCGGTCCGCCGGCGGTGGCATGGGTCTTCGATCCTCCGCCGACGCGCTCGACGGCCACTTCGGTGAACGCTTCCTGCGTTCCGCGCGTCGACGCGCCGAACCGGTCGGGCGGGGCGATCGGCCCCTCCAGCGCGAGGACGATCTGGCCGGCGCGACCATCCAGCGCGTCGTTCGCGTTGACGCAGAGATTCATCAGCACCTGGCTAATCTGGGTCGGGTTCGCCCATACCATGCAGGGGTGCAGGCTGTCCCGCACCACCACGCGCGTCGTCGGCGGCAGGGTGGGGCGCAGAATTTCCGCCGTCTCCTTGAGCGCAAGCTTCGGGTCTACCGGCAGGCGCTCGATGTCCTGGGACCGGCTGAAGGCGAGGATCTGCTGTACTAGTTTCTTGGCGTGCCCGGCGGCGGTACTGATGTTCGCGGCGAAGCCTGCCTGCGGCGTTCCCGGCGCCAGGTCCTCGGCAAGGAAGCTGGCATAGCCGCAGATCGCGGCCAGGATGTTGTTGAAGTCGTGCGCGATCCCGCCCGCCAGCCGGCCGATCGCCTCCATCTTCTGCGCTTGGTGGAACTGGTGTTCCAGTCGGGCGTGCTGCTGCTTCAGCGCCATCTCGTGTTCGACGTTGCGCAGGGCCAGCACCAGCCCGCCATCGCCCGCGGCCGAAAGACCCACCTCCATCGGGAAGGTGGTGCCATCGGCCCTGCGGCCCAAGGCGCCGCTGCGCCAGGGGCGGTTCGCCGCAATGGCCTCGGCCACCTTGCGCGGCACGAGCGTCTGGTCGGCCAGGGCAAACAGACGCGGCCAGGCGCGGCCGACCATGGCCTCGGGCTTTTCGCCGTAGAGCGTCGCCAGCGATCGGTTGACGTATTGCAGCGCGCCCGAGGGGTCGACGATCGCGATGCCGTCCGGCGCGGCCTCGATGGCGGCGAGGCGCTTGGTCAGGAGCTCCTCCGCGCGCACCAGGTCGGTGATGTCGGCCCGGACCGACACGATGCCCCCGCTGCGCGTGCGCCGGTCGCTGACGCGCAGAATGCGCCCGTCGACCAGATGCTGGATTAGGGAACCCTTCGGGTTGCGGTGCTGTTCCAGGCGCTCGCGTGTCCAGGCTTGCGGATCAGCGACGCCTTGGTATTGGCAGCGCGTGGCGCTGGTCCGAAGTATGTCCTCCAGACGGGCGCCGGGCTGCACCATGTCGGCGATCGTCGGATAGAAGGACTTGTAAGGACTATTGGCGATGATCAGGCGCTCGTCCTTGTCGTAGAGGACGAAGCCTTCGCCGATGCTTTCGATGGCGTCCTCCAGCTGCTCGCGTGCGAGCAGGGCGTTCGCCTCGGCGCTGCGGGCCTTGTCATAGGCTTGCTGTGCGGACCGCAGGCTGCGCGACAGCAGGATAAATAGAGCGGCGCCAGCTAGGCCGACAAATCCGAAGGCGACGAAGAGCTCGCCTCGCTGACGGTCAATGGCGGTGCTGCTGATCGTCTCCCCGTCATGTGCCAGCAGGGCCTGCAGAAGATCGCGCAAGGGGGCGCGATAGGAGTCGGCGTGCGCCATCGCGTCGCGATAGGCGGCAAGGTCGCGGCCCGACAGTGCCTGCAGCCTTCGTTCCAATTGCGGCAGGTCGGCGATGATCGCCTGTATCGAGGCGGCAGCGCCGGGCAGGCTGCGGATCTTCTTGCCTTCCTCGCCTTCCAGGACCAGCGGCAGGCGACTCCAGAACAGGTCGAGGCGCGTCAGCATGTCGCTGCGCGCCTCGGCGCTCGGGTCGGCTTGATAGGACGATATGGTCTCGGTCAGCCGCAGATATTCGACGTTTGCCTGGGTGGCTATCCAGTTACCCGTCCGAAAATGGTCCATGAAGAGACCGAACTGGGCAGTCATGCGCACGAAGCTGTAGGCGCCGGCGGCCAAGAAGGCCACCAGAACAACCGCCGCCGCAATGTGCCCAAGGTAGCGGCGCATCGCGTCACTCGACCAGCATCGCCTTGAGCTGCCAGATCATCTTGGCGTGGGTGCCGGGTGTCCGCAGCTCCGCCACCTGGTCGAGCGGATAGACGATCCACAATGGACCCTTGTCGCGTACGGGCATATACTGGCCGTCGCGCTTCAGCGCCACGATCACATCGAAGGATTCCGCGTCGGAGAACGGCAGGCTGACCTTGTACTCGTTGATGGCGATGGCCGTGATGGTCGTCCCTCGCGAACCGGCCTGTCGCAGAACGTCGCGCAGCAACGGCCCCTCGAAGGAGATCGTCCCCTCCGTCCAGGGCGTCGAGGTGAGGATGGCCCGCTGCGGCAGGCGCGCCAGGGCGGCGCGGTCGAATTCGACCGATGGCTCGCCATGCCTGCGGACACTGAGGATCGCCGGCGCGCTGGCGGTCTGTTGCGCATGCACGGCTAGATCGGGGGCGGCTAGGAAGAGGGCCAGTATGACCGCAAGGGCGGAGCGAAGCATGGTCACGACTCCTGAGAGCATCCTCTGCGCGGACATTGCGGCCGAAACTTTACCGAGTTGTTAGCAAACCGGCGGGCGACAAGGCTCCTATCCGGATGCGCCATGCGGTGACCGAAGGGATAGGGTGATCGCGCCATTTGGTGGGCGGGTCTGTACGAATGCGCGCCATCGACGTGCGGGTCTATCTGGTATGTGTCGAGAAACTGAGCCGATTGCGCGGTGAAGTGAAACCAATCTCCATGGCGCAGGGAGTGCCATCCATGAAAGTCCTGGTGATCGACGACAATCCGGCCGTTCGCGACATGGTCGCCGTGGCGCTAGCGCGCGCAGGGCATGACGCCGTGGTCGCCAACAACGGGTGGGAAGGGTTGGCGCTTGCCGAAAGAGAGTCGATCGACGCCGTCGTGACCGACGTGTTCATGCCCGAGTGCGATGGGATCGAGGTGGTTCGCGCCCTGCGCGAACGCCGTCGCGGCCTGCCCTTGGTGGCGATGTCGGGCGGGTCGCTGTCGCTGGGCCAGGAGTTCTTGAAGATGGCCGAGCATCTCGGCGCCAGCGCCACGTTGCGCAAGCCGTTCGAGCCGAGGGAACTGGTCGCAGTGCTTGAAGCGCTCGGCCGGCGCGTGCCCGCCTAGTCCAGCAGGATCAGGCGCCGAACCCGCGCTGATGCGCGATCGCGACCGCCTCGGTGCGATTACGGGCGCCGAGCTTGCGGCACACGCCGCGCACGTGGAGCTTGATGGTCACTTCCTCGATGCCCAGGCTCTGGGCGATCTCCTTGTTCGAGCGGCCGCGGAGCAGGTGGTGCAGCACCTCCTGCTCGCGCTTGGTGAACGAGGCGCTGGCGGTGCCAGGTTCACCCGCGTCGGCGCCCAGGTCGGATTCGCCGCCGCTCAGGTAGATCGAGGGAATAAAGGTCTCGCCCGCCGTCACGAGGCGTAGCGCATTGACGAGAACCTGGCCGTTCATCGTCTTGGGAAAGAAGCCCTTGGCCCCTAGCGCCAGCGCGTCGCGCACGATCTGGGCGTCGGTCGATCCGGACATGATGACGACCGGGATGCCGGGCCTGAGGCCGCGGATCTTCTTCAGGCCTTCCAGCCCGTTCATCCCGGGCATGCGCAGGTCGAGGACGATCACATCGAATGGCGAGGATTGTCCCACCAGGGCAAGAGCATCATTAAAATCCCGGCCCGCTTCGACAGCGATATCCGGCGCCAGTCGCTCTATGTAGGCCTTTAGGGACTCGCGGACGAGGTCGTGGTCATCGGCAAGGAGCACGTGCATAGACGATCCGGTGCGGTCATTCGTCTCGATATTGTACTGGCAATTTGGTTAATTGTTTACTAGCTCCGCGCGCTTCAAGGCCGAGGCGAACACCCCCGGGTCGATGTTGCCGCCCGAGCACACAACCACGATGGTGCGGTTGCGGGCCTCGATCTTGCCGCTGAGGACGGCGGCCAGGGCCACGGCGCCGCCCGGCTCGACCACCAGCTTCAGATGGAGGAAAGCCAGGGCGATGGCGCGGGCGACTTCGTCGTCGGTGACGGCGAACCCGCCGGCCAGGGTGCGGCGGTTGATGGCGAGCGTGATCTCGCCCGGCATCGGGGCGAGAAGGGCGTCGCACCAGGACTTGGCGCCGGGCTGGGCCTTCTCCCGCTGCCCGGACTTCAGCGACCGGATCGTGTCGTCGAACCCGGCCGGCTCGGCGGCATAGACCGGCACGCCGGGCAGGGCGCCGGCGATCGCGGTCGACGTGCCGGCAATCAGGCCGCCGCCGCCGCAGGGCACCACCACCGCATCCGGCTTGACGCCCAGGGCCTTCACGTCCTCGGCAATCTCCAGGCCGATCGTGCCCTGGCCGGCGATGACGTGGGGATGGTCGAAGGGCGGCACCACGTAGGCGCCCTTGTCGGCCGCGAGCTTGCGCGCCAGCGCCTCGCGGTCGTCCTTCTCGCGGTCGAAGAACACGATCTCCGCGCCCCAGGCCCGCGTGCTCTCGACCTTGATCGCCGGGGCGTCGGCCGGCATGAGGATGGTCGACGGCATGCCGAGCTGCGCCGCGGCGGCGGCGACGCCCTGGGCGTGGTTGCCGGAGGAGAACGCCACCACCCCGGCCGGGCGCAGCCTCTCGGGGATCTGGCTCACGGTGTTGAAGGCGCCGCGGAACTTGAACGAGCCGGTGCGCTGCAGCATCTCCGGCTTCACCAGGATGCGCCCGCCGACGACGCGGTTCAGCGCCGGCGACTCGATCAGCGGCGTACGCACGGCATGGCCCTTGATGCGCTGGGCGGCAGCCTGGATGTCGGCGAGCGTGACGGCGGGAGCGCTAGAAGTCGCGGAGGAAGTCATGCAGGGCAGCCTCTACTTCGGGTTCTTCCAGGGTCGGCGCGTGGCCGACGTCGCGCACGGTGACGCGGATCAGGTCGGGCTTTTCCTCCGCCATGCGGTCGAAGGCGGCGGCGGTGACGACGTCGGACCAGGCGCCGCGGAAGGCGAGCACGGGCACGTTGCGCAGCGAGCGGTAGAAGGGCCATAGGTCCGGCAGCTCGCTGCGCACGAGCTGCTTCAGCCCGCGCGACAGGTTGAGGTCCCAGTTCACGTGCAGCCGCCCGTCCGGCGCGAGCTTGTAGGTGTTGTGCACCAAGCGCTGCCAAATGTGGTCGTTGCGCGCGGAGAGGTGCGGGAAGCGGTCGGCCATGTGTCGCGCGGCGGCCTCCCAGTCCGGCTGCGGCTCGTCCTCGCCGACATAGTCGATGATGCGCGCGATGCCGGCCACGTCGAAGGCCGGGCCGGTGTCGTTCAGCACCACGGCGCGCAGCGCGCTGGGCATCGCCACGCCCATCGCCATGCCCAGCACGCCGCCGAGCGAGGTGCCGATCAGGATGACCTTGCCCAGGCGCGCGGCGCACAGGAGCTGGCGCAGGTCGTCGAGATAGACCTCGGGCCGGTAGTTGCGCCAGTTGGGGTCGCGGTCGCTCTCGCCGCGGCCGCGAAGGTCGGGGCAGATCACGCGCCGGTCCCCGGCCAAGCGGCGCGCCAGGAGGTCGAAGTCGCGCGAGTTGCGCGTCAGCCCGCCGAGGCACAGGACCGGCGCGCGGTCCGACGCCGGGTCGCCGTACTCGCGGTAGTAGAGCCGGAGGCCGTCTCGGGCGCGGAAGAAGCGGTCGCGCCAGTCCTGCGGCTGGTCCTGCCTTGGCGGTGCGATCATGCGGGCGGGGCGATCATCTCAGAGACCCAGCAGGGCGGGGACGTCTTGCAGGCTGCCGGCGACGATCTCCGGCGGGCTCGGCAGCCGGTCGGCGGGCAGCTTGTTGCGGTTGACCCAGACCGTATGGA
Organism: Rhodospirillales bacterium; assembly: GCA_016792605.1. Taxonomy (GTDB): domain Bacteria; phylum Pseudomonadota; class Alphaproteobacteria; order JAEULC01; family JAEULC01; genus JAEULC01. Next base: position 4,415 of record JAEULC010000214.1, on the reverse strand, counting down.
AGCCAAAGCACTGCGCGCCATGCGCGTCCCACCCGTTCGACGACAGGAAGCAGATCCGGCTGGCGGGCACGCCGAGTCGTTCGGTGGCGCGGCCATAGACGGCCGGGCTAGGCTTGAACACGCTGACCTCGTCGATCGACAGGACCAGGTCAAGCTCGTCGCGCAGGTCGGCGGCGGCAACGCCGGCGGCCAGCATGGTGACCGAGCCGTTGGACAGGATCGCGGTCTTCTTGCCCGCGGCCTTCAGCTTCTGCAGCACGGGCTTGGCCTCGGGATAGGCGTCGAGCTGCAGGTAGAGCTGCATCAGCTCGGCACGCAGCGCGGGGTCGTCGAGGCCCAGCGCCTCCATGGCGTAGTCCAGGCTCTCGCCCGTCACGCGCCAGAAATCGGCGTGGCGGTTCATCAGGCTGCGCAGCCACGTGTACTCGAGCTGCTTCTGCCGCCACAGCTTCACCAGCTCGGCGGCCTGCGGCAGCTTTGCCGCCCGGCTGCGCGTGACCGCGCTGGCGAAATCCAGCAGCGTGCCATAGGCGTCGAAGACGCAGGCGTCGATGTCGGGCAGGCGCGCGCTCATGGCCGGGCCCCGGGCGCGGCGGCGGGCGTGGCGGCCGGCTGGGCGAAGGCGCTGCGCGAGGCGGGCGGCGGCTGCACCGGGGTGCCGCCGAGTCGCAGGCGGTAGACGGCCTCGCCCTCCATCACGCGCTGCACGTAGCTGCGGGTCTCGTCGAACGGGATCGACTCGATCCAGTCGACCATCGTCTCCTCGTCGATCCGGGGGTCGCCGTTGTCGCGCATCCAGCGCCGCGCGCGGCCGGGGCCGGCATTGTAGGCGGCCAGCGCCGGCGGCACCGCCCCCAGGTCGTCGATCATCGACTTCAGGTAGGTGCGGCCCAGCAGCACGTTGTAGGACGGGTCCTCGGTCAGGTGGTTCACCTGGTAGGAGACCTTCAGTTCCTTGGCGACCAGCCGCGCCGTGTCGGGCATGAGCTGCATCAGGCCGCGCGCGCCGGCGCGGCTCACGGCCTCGCGGTCGAAGCCGCTCTCCTGGCGGATCAGCGCGTGGACCAGGGCCGGGCTCAGCCCGTCGTCGCCGTGCTTGCGCATGTCGACCAGCGGGTAGCCGAGCGTCACCAGCGGCGTCGCCTCGCGCTCCGCGCGCCTTGCCACGCGCACCGCCTGGTCGGGCATGTCCATTACCGTCGCCAGCCGCGCGACCAGGGCGAAGTCGACCGGGTCCTGGGCGATCTGCGTCAGGTGGCGGAACATGAGCTTCACCCGGTCGCGGTCGCCGATCTCCGCCAGCATGCGGGTGAGCCGCGGCAGGTCCGAGCGGTCGAAGCGCCCGGCGCGCTCGGCGGTCACCACCGGCTCGGCCGGCATCAGGGCCAGCAGGTCGTCGCCCAGGCGCCGCGCGCTGAGCTGGCCGTAGAAGGTCGTCGTGTGCTTGGCGCCGCGGCGGTACCAGTCCTGCGCCGCGACGTGGTCGCCGGCGGCCTCGGCGGCGCGGCCCGACCAGTAGGCGGCCCGCGCCAGGCTGACCGGGAAGCGCACCGCGTTGTAGAGCGTCAGGAAGTGCTGGCGCGGCTCCTTGGTGTCGCGCAGGTAGCGCAGCGAGATCCAGCCGGCCAGGAACTCGGCCTCGGCCAGGCTGGCACCCCCGTCCTGGCGGTGGTCCTTGGCGATGCGGTAGGCGAGCGTCACGTCGCCGGCGTTCAGCGTGCGGCGGATGACGTAGGACAGCTCGGTCCAGTACTCGGTCGGGCGGCGCAAATCGTGCGGAAGGTTCAACAGCAGGTCGCGCGCACCGTCATAGTCGTTCTGCCGGCGGCGGAAGCGCAGGCGCTCGAAGATCAGGCCCGGGTCGTTCTGGAGCTGCGCCGGCACCTTGGCCAGCGCCTGCTCGACGCCGCCTTCCTGGCGCTGCAGGCGGATGCGCGCCTCGGCCAGGTGGCGATAGGGCTCGTCGACGCGCGTCATCATGCGCCGCGCTGCCGGGATCTGGCCGTCCCACAGCAGCCGGTCGAGGCGCGCGACATCGTCCTTGTCGGTCAGCACCGAGCGGTAGCGTTCGAGGAACGCGCGTTCCTCGGCGGCGTCGTAGTTCGCGTTGATCCAGGCCTGGCGGACCATGGCGTTCGCCTGCTCGACCTGGCCGGCGCTGATCAGCGCCTGGGCCTGGACGAGTTGGCCCTTGGTGCCGAGCGGCGGGAAGCGCTTGAACCACTCCAGCGCCACATGCGCCGGCTGGATCGCGACCTGGTCCTCGGCCCGCAGCCGCAGCCCGTTCTGGTAGGGCCAGTCGGGATTGGCGGCGAGGAAATTGGCGACGCTGTCGAAATCGCCGTTGCTCGCCAGGTCGAGCGCCTGCAAGAGCTTGGCCGGCAGCTTCTCCTTGGCCTGGCCCGCCAGGCGCTGCACGTCGGCCCACTTCCCGTCGCTGGCCTTGGCGAAGGCCTCCTTGTAGAGCAGGCGGTCGTGGTCGCTGAGCAGCGGCTTCAGCGAGGCCGGCAGCGGAACGCCGTGGGCCTTCTTTGGCGCGCTCTTCGCGGCTGGCGGCTTCTTGGCCGCCGCAGCCTTGGGTTCGGGCTTCGCTTTGGGGTCCGGCTTGGCCTTCGCCTTGGCATCGCCGGATTGCTTCTCCGGCATCTTGGCCGGCTTCTTGTCGGCCTGGCCGGTCGAGGGCTTCTTGGGCGCGGGCTTGGCGTCGGTCGGCTTCACGTCGGGGGCGGACCAGCCCGGCGCGGCGGCGACGCCGAGCGCCAAGCCGACGCTCGCGGCGAGAATCCAGGCCAAGGGAGACGGTCGCGTCATCCAATCCTTCCCAGCAGCCACCCATTGCCGCCGTGATTCAAGGCCTTATAGCAACCGAGGGGCGGCTTCACAACTTATCCACGGGCAGGGGACGGGCGGAGCCACGAAGGGCCTGGAGGGCCGGCCGCAACGCTTGCCGGGGCAGGGGGGCGGGGATATCGTGCCCGCCCGGCCCAGGATCGCCGATCCGGGGCCTTTTAGGGAGGAATCCATGTTCAAAGGCTCGCTCGTCGCGCTGATCACGCCGTTTCGCGATGGCAAGGTCGACGAGAAAGGATTCCAGTCCTTCGTCGACTGGCAGATCGCCCAGGGGACGCACGGGTTGATCCCGGTCGGCACGACTGGCGAATCGCCGACCCTCAGCCATGACGAGCACAAGCGCGTCGTCGAACTGTGCATCGAGGTCGCCAAGGGCAAGCGCCCGGTCATCGCCGGCACCGGCTCGAACTCGACCGAGGAGGCGATCTCGCTGACCAAGCACGCCAAGAAGGCCGGCGCCGATGCCGCCCTGATCGTGACGCCCTACTACAACAAGCCGACGCAGGACGGGCTCTACGCCCACTACGAGGCGATCGCCAAGGCCGTCGATATCCCGATCGTGATCTACAACATCCCGGGGCGCAGCGTGGTCGACATGACCGTGCAGACCATGGCGCGGCTGGCCAAGCTGCCGAACATCGTCGGCGTGAAGGATGCGACCAACGACCTGCAGCGCCCGGTCCGCACCAAGCTTGCCTGCGGCGACAAGTTCTCGCTACTCTCGGGTGAGGACGGCACGGCGCTGGCGTTCCTGGCCGCCAGCGGCCATGGCTGCATCTCGGTCACCGCCAACGTCGCGCCGCGCATGCTGGCCGACATGCACGAGGCCTGGCAGAAGGGCGACGTGAAGACCGCGCAGCGCATCAACGAGACGCTGATGCCGCTGCACGAGGCGCTGTTCTGCGAAACCAGCCCCGGCCCGGTGAAGTACGCCGCCAGCCTGCTCGGCATCGGCAGCGACGAGGTGCGCCTGCCGCTGGTGGCCGCCAGCGAGACTGCGCGCCAGCGCGTGCGCGAGGCCATGCAGTCGGCCGGCCTGCTGAACGAATCCGCGCCGCGACGCAAGGCGGGGTAAATGGCGCAGGGCGGTAGCGCTGCGAGCCGGGAAGAGGCACGCCGGTTCGCGGCGCAGAACCGTCGCGCGCGCCACGACTTCCAGATCGACTCGACCATCGAGGCCGGCATCATGCTGCTCGGCACCGAGGTCAAGTCGCTGCGCGCCGGCAAGGCGTCGCTGGCCGAATCCTGGGCCAGCGAGAAGGACGGCGACCTCTACTTGCTGAACTGCAACATCCCGGAATATGCCGCCGCCAACCGGTTCAACCACGAGCCGAAGCGCCCGCGCCGGCTGCTCGTGCACAAGCGCGAGCGCGACCGCCTGCTGGCGGCGATCAGGCGCGACGGCATGACGCTGGTGCCGCTCAGCGTCTACTTCAACGACCGCGGAATCGCCAAGGTCGAGCTCGGCCTCGCCAAGGGCAAGAAGAAGGCGGACAAGCGCGAGTCGATCAAGCAGCGCGACTGGCAGCGCGACAAGGCGCGGCTGCTGCGCGACCGGGGTTGAG
>JAEULC010000206.1 GCA_016792605.1 Rhodospirillales bacterium | reverse complement strand
GCACACCGAGACCGGGCCGGGCGTGCTCGAGGCCGCGATCATGGTCGACGACGCGCTCAGCGCCGCCGACAAGGCCGTGCTGTTCAAGCTCTTCACCAAGGTGCTGGCGCAGAAGCGCGGCTGGATGGCGACCTTCATGTCGAAATGGTCCAAGGACTGGCCCGGCCAGTCGGGCCACATCCACCTGTCGCTAAAGGACAAGGCGGGCAAGTCGGCCTTCTTCGACGAGAAGGCCGAGTACAAGATGAGCAAGACCATGCGCCACTTCGTCGCCGGCCAGCAGAAGCTGATGCCCGAGCTCCTTGGAATGGTGGCGCAGACCGTCAACGCCTACACGCGGCTCATCCCCGGCTTCTGGGCCCCGACCGACGCCACCTGGGGCGTCGAGAACCGCACCACGGCCCTGCGCGTGATCCCCGGCTCGGCCAAGTCGCAGCGCGTGGAATACCGGATTGCGGCGGCCGACGCGAACCCCTACATCATCCTCGCCGCCGCGCTGGGTTCGGGCCTGTGGGGCATTGAGAACAAGCTGGAGCCGGATCAGCCGGTCAAGGGCAACTCCTACGCCGTGAAGCACCCGGCGCGGCTGAACCTGCCCCGGTCGCTCGGCGAGTCGGCGGCGCGGCTGGCGAAGTCGAAGCCGGCGCGCGACCTCTTCGGCGACGCCTTCGTCGAGCACTACGCGGCGACGCGGGACTGGGAAGAGCGCGAGTACCGCCGCGCGATCACCGACTGGCAGATGCAGCGGTATTTCGAGATCATCTAGACAGCGGAGCCGATGGACCTTTCCTACCTTCTCGACCTGATCCGCCAGTACGGCGACGCGGCGTACACGTTCATCTTCACCTATGCCGCGACCAACTCGATGCTGATGCCGCTCTTCGTCGGCTACGCGGCGTCGCAGAAGGTGTTCGACTGGGGCACGGCCATCCTGGTGTGCTGGGCGGGCGCCTTCGCCGGCGATACCGTGCGGTTCTGGCTCGGTCGGCGCTACGGCGTTCGCATGCTCGACTTCTTTCCGCGCATCCAGCGCGGCGCCGATGTCATCGTCCGGCTGATCGACAAGCACCACGCCTGGATGCTGATCGTCTACCGCTATCCGCACGGGCTGCGCGGCCTAGCGGGCTTCGTGTTCGGCATCGCCAGGCTTCCCTGGCCGCGCTTCGTGCTGCTGAACTTCGTCTCGGCCGGGATCTGGGCCGTGTCGCTGATTTCGGTCGGCTACAGCTTCGGCCATGTGTCCGAGAAGGCCTTGGGCGACGCCGCCTCGGGCCTCAGCGCGACGCTGCTGCTCGTCTTCCTGGCGCTCGCCTGGATCCTGTCGAAGCGGCTCGACCGGGCGATCGAACAGAACTCCTAACCTTCGCCAAGAAACCGGGTGACCTCATCATGACCGACGCCAGCCAGCTTGTGGGCAATTGGAATTATCCGACGCAGGTGCGCTTCGGCGTCGGCCGCATCAAGGAGCTGCCCGAGGCGTGCAAGAGCCTGGGCATGAAGAAGCCGCTGCTGGTGACCGACATGGGGCTGAAGGCCCTGCCGATGGTCGCCGACGCGATCCAGGCAAACGCGGCGGCGGGCGTGCCGACCGGCCTGTTCGGCGAGGTCAAGGGCAACCCGGTCGGCAAGAACCTGGAGGACGGCATCGCCGCCTACAAGGCCGGCGGGCATGACGGCGTGATCGCCTTCGGCGGCGGCTCGGCGCTCGACACAGGCAAGGCCGTCGCCTTCATGGCGACCCAGGACCGGCCGTGGCTCGACTTCACCGACTACGACACCTGCGTGAAGGCGTTCAAGGGACCGATCGCGCCGATCATCACCGTGGCGACGACGTCCGGCACCGGCTCGGAGGTCGGCCGCGCCGCCGTCTTCACCGACGAGGTGAAGCAGGTGAAGAAGATCATCTTCCACCCGTCGATGATGCCGAAGATCGTGATCGACGACCCTGTCCTGACCGTCGGCCTGCCGCCCAGGATCACCGCCGCGACCGGCATGGACGCCTTCGCGCACTGCCTCGAGGCGCTGTGCTGCGACTTCTACCACCCGATGGCCGACGGCATCGCGGCGGAGGGCATGCGGCTGGTGAAGGAGAACCTGCCGGCGGCGTGCAAGGACGGCAAGAACCTGGAGGCGCGCGCCAACATGATGTGCGCGGCGACCATGGGCGCCACCGCCTTCCAGAAGGGACTGGGCTCGATCCACGCGCTGAGCCATCCCCTGTCGTCGCTCTACGACACGCATCACGGCCTGGGCAACGCGGTCTTCATGCCCTATGTGCTGGTCTTCAACCGCAAGGCTATCGAGGACAAGCTGGCACGCCTGGCCGCCTATTTCGGCTTGAAGAACCAGAGCTTTGCCGGGTTCATCGACTGGCTGGTCCAGTTCCGCCAGGAGATCGGCATCCCGCACAAGCTCGGCGACGCCGGCGTGCCGCTGGACAATCTCGACCGCCTGGCGACGCTCGCCGCGCAGGATTTCTGCGCCACCGAGAACCCGATCAAGATGGGCCCGGCCGAGATGCGCCAGGTGATCGACGCGGCCGTGGCCGGGCGAATCTGAGCGGCCCGGCGGCGGGACATTCATCGAAAATTCACGGCTTCGTTAACGATCGATTTACACACAGCCGCCAGTTTGACAGGCACGGCGGCTGCGCCTAGCCTTTGGCCAATCGCCGTTCCAAGACTGCGCCTCGGTGGGGGGGAGCCGTGTTGGGATTATCAACATGGGCGGTCGGGCGTCACCGGATGCCGCACCGCTTCAGAACGGCGCAAGGTAGAGACAGTCAGCCATAGTCTGCGCGCAATCGCGCCCGTCGGGTGGTCTTGTTGGGGACGGACCGCCGGAGGGGCACGGATTGGGCGCCTCCATTTGCGCAGAATTCGAGGAGATCTCCACGATGGCCAAGCAAACCAATCCTTTCGCCTCCGCCTTCCCGGGCTTCCAGATGCCGGATTTCGGGCAGATGCCGAACTTCCAGATGCCCGACTTCCAGAAGTTCGCGGCGATGAACGGCGGCGGATTCGAGTCGTTCATGCAGTCGAGCAACGCCATGATGAAGGCGGTCGGCGAGCTCAACGCCGAGATCCTGGGCTTCACCAAGGAGCGCCTGGACGCCGGCATCGCCGCCAGCCAGTCGCTGGCCAAGTGCACCACGGTGCAGGCGGCGCTCGACGTGCAGATGGACTTCGCGCGCAGCGAGACCGAGGTCTACCTGAACGAGGCCAAGAAGATCATGGAGCTGGCGAGCAATGCCGCCAACGAGGGCATGAAGCCGCTCAAGCAGGCCGCCGCCGCGGCGACGAACGGTCACAACGGCCATAACGGCCACGGCACGCACCACGCGCGTACCGGCAAGCGCTAGCAGCGCCTCTCCTCGCCCGCGACGGTCCGCGCGCCGCCCGGTGCGCGGATCGGACGGCGCGCGGATCAGCGCCTGAACCTGGCCAGGAGGCCGCGCCAGCCGCGCGGCCGCGGGTCGAGGTTGATGCCGACGCGCGTCACCTCGTCGCCGATCACGTCCAGCACCACCAGCTCCACCTCGCCCAGCTTCACGCGGTCGCCGCGGCCGGGCGTGCCGCCCTCGCTGGCGCGCACGAAGGCGTCGATCGTCTGGTCCAGGTCGACGCCGGGCAGCGCCAGGCCGTAGATGCCCGAGACCTGGCGCAGCGTGTGGTCGCCCTCGACCACGAAGTCGCCCGACCCCTCCGGCAGTTCCCGGACCGTCGAGGCGAACCGGGCCGAGAACCAGCGGTCGACCGCCAGGCTGTGCTCGGGCGGCGTCAGCACCAGCGCGATGTCCTTCGCCTCGAGCTTCTGCAGCGTGTCGGGCGCCAGCACCTGCTCGCCGCGCAGGACCGAGATGATCCACACCCGCTCCGGCAGGTCCAGGTCCGCCAACAGCCAGTCGGTGGCGCGGCTGTGCGGCTTCACCTCGTAGGCGACGAGGTCGCGGTCGAGCGTGTGCATCAGGTCGACGTCGAAGCGCGGCGCCGGCTCGGGCGACGGTGGCAGGGCGACCTTGAGCAGGTTGGCGACGAACGGGATCGTCCAGCCCTGGACCAGCAACGACACCAGCACGACGACAAAGGCGACCTTGAACAGGGCGCGGTCCGGGTCGAGCCCGGCCATGAACGGCAGCAGCGCCAGGAAGATCGGCACCGCGCCGCGCAAGCCCACCCAGGCGACGAACAACTGCTCGCGCAGCGTGAAGCCGAACGGCGACAGCGAGAGCAGGACCGCCAGCGGCCGCGCCAGCACGATCAGCACGACCGCGCCCACGATCGCCTGCGGCGCCTCGGCATAGAGCTGCGACGGCGTCACCAGCAGCCCCAGCATGAGGAACAGGCCGATCTGCCCCAGCCAGGTGAGCCCGTCGAAGAACCGGCCGGTGAGCTGCTGCGCCCGGACGCGCCTGTTGCCGAACACGATGCCCGCCAGGTAGACCGCCAGGAAGCCGCTGCCGCCGATGGTCTGGGTTCCGGCGAAGATCAGGAGCGCCATGGCGAAGGCCAGGATCGGGTAGAGCCCGCCGGTCAGCTCCAGCCGGTTCGCGAGCCACACCATCAGGAACCCGCCGCCGGCGCCGATCGCGAAGCCGAGGCCCATCTGCTGGGCGAAGTGCCCGACCACCGGCCAGCCCAGCACGGCGGTGTCGAGCCGCAGCATCTCAACGAAGACGATGGTCAGGAAGATGCCCATCGGGTCGTTGGCGCCGGATTCGACTTCCAGCGTCGCCTTCAGCCGGTCGGAAAGGCCGATGCCGTGCTGGCCGAGCAGGCTGAACACGGCCGCCGCGTCGGTCGACGCGACGACCGAGCCCGCCAGCATGGCGCGGCGCCACTCAACGTCGAACACCAGCATCAGGAAAACGGCGACGACCCCTGCCGTGACGACCACGCCGACCGTCGCCAGCACCAGCGCCGGGCCCCAGGCGACGCGCACCGCCGCCATCGGCGTGCGCATGCCGCCGTCGAACAGGATGACCGCCAGCGCCATGCTGCCGACCAGGAAGGCGATCTTGGCGTCGCTGAACTCGATGCCGAGCGGCCCGTCCTCGCCCGCCAGCATGCCCAGGAGCAGGAACACGAGCAGGATCGGCGCGCCGAAGCGGCGCGAGACCAGATGGGCGAAGACGCTGGTCAGGACCATGATCGCGGCCACGACCAGCCAGCCGAATTCGAACTCCACGCCCTACACGCTCCGGCGCACTAGAATTGGAAGTTGGGAGGCTCCCAGCCGTCGAGCCACTCCTTGAGCGGCATCAGCACCGGCTCCTCGCCGTTGTCGAAGAAGGAGGAGTCCACCGCCCACAGATCGCCGCTGGCGACCTCCGCGGTAACCGGGGTCACGTGCGGCAGGGTCTTGCCGAACAGCGCGCCGCGCCACGCCACGCTCTGCGCCTTGTGCAGCTTGACCAGCCCGTCCTGTTCCATCAGCACCATGTAGGTCGTGGTGTTGACCGCCTCGTCGACGCAGTCCTGCTGCCCCGCCAGGGCGATCGAGTTGAGCGTGCCGCCCTTGTCCTTCAGCGTGCCGGCCCGCTTGCCGGCCATGACCTCAAGCCTGGCGACGGCCTTCGCGATGCGCTGGCGCTCCTCGGCCGCGTCCGCCGGCGCCGGCTCGAACACGGCGCGGACTTCCTGCCACTCCTCCCGGTCCAGGCTCACGACGGTCCGATTGGCGCAGCCATAGTCATGGCAGACGGTGAAGCGCTCGATCGACGGCGGCGGGTTGCCCTTCTCCTCGATCCAGCCCAGCGAGGTGACGGACTGGGTGGTCGGCGACGCGCAGGCGGCCAGCCC
>JAEULC010000181.1 GCA_016792605.1 Rhodospirillales bacterium | reverse complement strand
TGGCCTGGATAGGCAACGGCGATGACCATCAAGATCCGATTGCTGCTGGCGATGCTGCTGATCTTCGCCGTCGCGGCGGCCAATGCCTGGAGCGGTTGGCAAAGCTTCATGCTGGCGCAGCAGCTCGTGGTCGAGAGCTACGAGCGCCCGATGATGGCGATGAACTTCGCCCGCTCCGCCCAGCTCGGTTTCTCGGCGATGGACCGGCACTGGCGCGAATCGCTGGCCAACCGCGAGGGCGCCTCGTCGCAAACCACCCTCGCCGCCATCGACGGCCTGGCGAACCTGCTGAACGACGACCTCGCCAACGCCGAGCAGCGCATCAACGCCGAGGGCCAGGCCGAGATCGCCGCGATCCGCAAGGATGTCGAGCAGTGGCGCAAGCTGGCGACCGAGAACGCCGCCGGCACGGCGCGCGCGATCTCGAACGAGTGGCGCGACGTGAACGCGCGCTTCAACCGCCTGGTCGACGCGATCTGGCTGGAAAGCTTCACCTACCAGGCGCGCGCCACCGAGGCGATCGCGGGCAGCGCCGAGATGAGCCTGATCGCCGCCTCGGTCACGACCGGCGTGATCGCGATCGTGCTGGGCCTGGTCGGCTTCAGCATCGTGCGCCCGATCGGCGCCGCGGCGCGCGTCGCCAAGCGCATCTCCGAGGGCGAGTTCAACACCGCGATTCCGAAGGCGGCGCGCGACGAGACCGGCGCGCTGCTGGGCGCCATGCAGCGCATGCAGGACCGCATCCGCGAGCAGATGGCGGCCGAGGTCGCCAGCCGCGAATACGCCCAGAGCCGGCTCGGCGAGGCGCTGGACAGCCTGGACGACCCGTTCGTGCTGGTCTGCGCCGATGGCGGAATCGAGCGCTGGAACCGCCGCTTCCGCGAGCTGCTGGGGCCGGCGGGCGAGAACCTGGACCCGACGATGAAGTTCCAGGACGTGCTCGCCGCCGCCGCCAGGGCACGCGTATTCCGCGATCCGGCCGCCGCCGCCAATCCCGAGGACTGGGCGCGCGAGGAGATCGAGGACCTGGCCGGCGAGGAGCGCAACCACGAGCTGCGCCTGGCCGACGGGCGGTGGCTGCAATGCAGCGCCCATCGCCTCGCCGACGGGGCGCTGACGCTGCTGTTCACCGATGTCACCGAGCTCAAGCGGCGCCAGGACCAGATCGAGCGCGACGCCGTGCTGATGAACGCGACGGTCGAAAGCGTCGCCCAGGGCATCCTGGCGGTCGACGACCAGCTCAACCTGATCCTGGTCAACAAGACGCTCCGCAAGCTGTTCGACCTGCCGAAGAAGGTCGCCAAGGCCGGCAAGCCCTACGCCCGGATGCTGCAGTACCAGGCCGAGCGCGGCGACTTCGCGCCCGAAGGCCCGACCGTCGCGGTGGCGCGGCGCCTGGCGCTCGCCACCGGCGGCGAGGCGCACCAGGCGGAGATCGAGCGCCCGGACGGCACGGTGTTGCTGGTCGAGGGCAAGCCGATGGAAAACGGCGGCTTCGTCTACACCTTCACCGACATCACCGATCGCCGCCGCGCCCAGGCTCGGCTCGAGACCCTGGTCGCCCAGCGCACCGACGAGCTGCGCCACGCGGTCGACGAGGCCGAGGCCGCGCGCAGCAACGCCGAGGGCGCCAACCGGGTGAAGAGCCAGTTCCTGGCCAACATGAGCCACGAGCTGCGCACGCCGCTCAACGCCATCATCGGCTATTCGGAGATCCTGCAGGAGGAGGCCGCCGACCGCGAGCTCGACGACCTGCAACCCGACCTGAAAAAGATCGAGACCGCCGGCAAGCACCTCCTGGGCCTGATCAACGACATCCTCGACCTGTCGAAGATCGAGGCCGGCAAGATGTCGGTCTATCTCGAGGAGGTCGACGTGGCCGGCCTGGTCGGCGAGGTCGCGGCCATGGTGCGGCCGATGATCGACCAGCGCGGCAACACGCTGGCGGTCGAGATGCCCCCGGGCATCGGCGCGATCAAGAGCGACCTGACCAAGATCAAGCAGAGCCTGCTCAACCTGCTCAGCAATGCGGCGAAGTTCACCGAGAAGGGCACCGTGACGCTGAGCGTCGCGCGCGCGGAATTCGCCGGCAGGCCCGCGGTCACGCTCTCGGTGCGCGATTCCGGCATCGGCATGACCGAGGAGCAGATGGGCCGGCTGTTCCAGGCCTTCGCCCAGGCCGACAGCTCGACCACGAAGAAATACGGCGGCACCGGCCTCGGCCTCGCCATCACGCGCAAGTTCTGCCAGCTCCTCGGCGGCGACGTCACGGTGACGAGCACGGTCGGCAAGGGCTCGGTCTTCACCCTGCACCTGCCGGTCGAGAGCGTGGCTGGCGACAATACCGCCGTCGCCCCCGCCGCGACCGGCGCTCCCGCCCCGGCCCAGCAGAGCCAGACGCCGGCGCGCGTCGCCGACGGCGTGGGCACCGGCATCACCGTGCTGGCGGTCGACGACGACCAGGCGGTCCACGACCTGATCGGCCAGACCCTGTCGCGCCAAGGCTACCGGGTGCTGCACGCACGCGACGGGCGCGAGGCGATCGAGATCGCACGGCGCGAGCGCCCGCACGTGATCACGCTCGACGTGCTGATGCCCCAGGTCGACGGCTGGTCGGTGCTGTCCGAGCTGAAGGCCGACCCCGACCTGCACGACATCCCGGTGATCCTGGCGACGATCCTGGACGACCGCAGCCTGGGCCTGTCGCTCGGCGCCACGGACTTCCTGACCAAGCCGCTCGACCGCGGACGCCTGAGCGCGCTGGTCGCGCGCTACGGCGCCGACCTTTCCGGCAGCACGGTGCTGGTGGTCGACGACGATCCCAGCGCGCGCGACATGTCGCGCCGCACGCTGGAGCGCATGGACCTGAAAGTGGCCGAGGCCGGCAACGGACTGGAGGCGGTGCGCTGGCTGGAGCGCAATCCCGCGCCGTCGATCATTCTGCTTGACTTGATGATGCCGGAAATGGACGGTTTCGCCTTCCTGGATCACATCGCACGCAACGATTCCTGGCGCCGCCTGCCGGTCGTCGTCGTCACGGCAAAGACGCTGACCGAGGAGGAGCGCCAGGTACTGACGCAGCGGACGCGCCAGGTGATCGCCAAGGGTGCGTCCACCCTCACCGAGCTGGCCGCGGCGGTCACCGCCCTGACCGGCAAGGAGAAGGTTCCGCCGGCGATTGCGCGTGCGAGCTGATCCGTCCGAGCAGTGAAGGACCGAGCATGAGCACTCCACCCGGCAAACCCGGCTTCGAAACCCTGGCCCTGCATGCCGGCTGGTCGCCCGATCCCGCGACCGGCGCGCGCGCTGTGCCGATCTACCAGACCTCGTCCTACGTCTTCGACAGCGCCGACCACGCCGCCTCGCTGTTCAATCTGCAGACCACCGGGTTCATCTACTCGCGCATCATGAACCCGACCGTCGCGGTGCTGGAGGAGCGCATCGCGGCGCTGGAGGGCGGGCGCGGCGCGACCGCCTGCGCGTCGGGCCACGCGGCCCAGATCCTGGCGCTGTTCCCACTGATGAACCCGGGCGACGAGTTCGTCGCCTCGAACAAGCTCTATGGCGGCTCGGTCACGCAGTTCTCGCAGACCTTCAAGAAGTTCGGCTGGAACGTGCGCTTCGTCGACGCCGACGACCTGAACGCGGTCAAGGCGGCGGTCAACGAGAGGACCAAGGCGATCTTTACCGAGTGCCTGGCCAATCCCGGCGGCGTGGTGGTGGACATCGAGGCGCTGGCGAAGATCGCGCACGACGCCAAGGCGCCGCTGATCGTCGACAACACGCTGGCGACGCCCTACCTGCTGCAACCGATCCGCTACGGCGCGGACCTCGTCGTCCACTCCACGACGAAGTTCCTGTCGGGCACCGGCACGACGATCGGCGGCATCGTGGTCGACTCGGGCCAGTTCGACTGGAACAAGGCCGGCAAGTATCCCGACCTTGCCAAGCCCAGCGCCGCCTATCACGGCCTGACCTTCCAGGAGACCTTTGGCGACCTCGCCTACACGATGCATTCGCATGCCGTGGGCCTGCGCGACCTGGGGCCGACCATGGCGCCGTTCAGCGCCTGGGTGACGCTGCTCGGCATCGAGACCCTGGCCTTGCGCATGGAGCGGCACTGCGCCAATGCACAGGCCGTGGCGCAGTTCCTGGAGAAGCACCCGGCCGTGGCCTGGGTCAACTACGCCGGCCTTGCGTCGAACAAGTACAACGGGCTGGCCAGGAAGTTTCTGCCGCGCGGCGCGGGCGCGGTCTTCACCTTCGGGGTGAAGGGCGGCTACGACGCCGGGGTCAAGGTTGTCGAGGGGCTGGAGATCGTCTCGCACCTCGCCAATATCGGCGACGCGCGCAGCCTGGTGATCCACCCCGCCTCGACCACGCACCGCCAGCTGTCGCCGGAGCAGCAGAAGGCGGCTGGCGCGGGGCCGGACGTGATCCGGCTCTCGATCGGCCTCGAGAAGGTCGAGGACATCATCGCCGACCTCGACCAGGCGCTGGCGCAGGCCACGGCGGCGAAGGCCGCCGAATGATCCTGCGCGCGCTCGTCCTCGCCGTCGCGACGGCGGCGCTCGCACCGCCGGACGCGCGCGCGCAGTCCTTCGGCGACACGATCTCGATCGTCGAGCCGTTCGGGCCCGGCAGCCCGAGCGAGCTCGCGATCCGGGTCCTGAAGCCGGCCCTGGAGCGTGCGCTCAAGGCCCGGCTGCTGATCGAGCACATCGGCAGCGCCAACGGCGACGCCGCGCTGGCCCGCGTCGCGGCCGGGCAGCCCAATGGCCGCATGCTGCTGGCGATCACGGACGCCACCCGCATCTTCCACGAGTACCAGAACAACACGCCGCGCAAGCTGGACCAGTTGAAGCCGGTTGCCAAGCTGACCGAGGGGATCTCGATGGCGCTGGCGATGCCGCACGGGTCGGCGATCGACACCTGGGAGAAGTTCGCCGCCCAGGCCAAGGCCAAGCCGATGCCGGTCGCCGGGTTCGGCCCGCGCAGCCCCTCGGCGCTGTTCCAGACCATGATCGAGCGCCAGGTGCAGGCTAGGTTCGCAAGCCCGCGCTACGACCTGGACATCGAGGTGCTGGCGGCCATGGCGCGCGACCACGAGCCGGGCATCGTCCCCACCTCCAGCGCCCTGTCCCAGCCCGCCCTGGGACGGCCGGCGCCGGTGGTCCTTTTGACCTCGGGCGCGCGGCGCCACCCCAGCCTGCCCCACGTCCCCACCCTGGCGGAGGTCGCCGGCAACCAGCGCCTCGCCTTCACCATCTCCGTCGGCCTGTTCGGTCCCCCGGGCATGGACAATGCCACGGCGGCGGCCCTGGCCGGGGCGGTGGCGACGGCGGGCAAGGACGAGGCAGTCCGCGCGGAAGCCCGCAAACTGTCCCTGCCGCTGGCCGTTAACGATTCCGCAGTATTGATGGAGACAATGAAGCGGACCCGGCGGGTGATCCAGGAACTGGTCCACCGCTAGGGCACCGCCCGCATGCTTGGGATTGACGCGTCATGACGAAGATTCTGCTGGTCGAAGACAACGAGATGAACCGCGACATGCTGTCGCGCCGCCTGATCCGCAAGGGCTACGAGGTGGTGATGGCGATGGACGGGCAGCAGGGCGTCGCCATGGCGTCCAGCGAACGCCCCGACCTGATCCTGATGGACATGAGCCTGCCGGTGATCGACGGCTGGGAGGCGACGCGCCAGGTGAAGGCCGGCGACGCCACCAAAGCGATCCCGGTGATCGCGCTGACCGCCCACGCCATGTCGGGCGAGCGCGAGAAGTGCCTGGCGGCGGGCTGTGACGAGTACGACACCAAGCCGGTCGAGTTCAATCGCCTGATCGAGAAGATCGTGGCGCTCCTGGCCAAGAACGGCGTACAAGCAACGGGATGAGCGACCAGGCGCCAGCCGAGGATCAGGCCAAGCTCGCCCGAATCGAGCGCGCCCTGCTGGCGCATATCCGCCAGGAATTCAGCGCACCCGCCGCCGCCATCGTCGACTACGCCCGGATGCTGATCGCCGATGCCGGCGCCTTTGGCCTCGACCACATGGCCGAGGACCTGGGTCGCATCCGCACCGCCGGCGAGAACCTGAACGCGCTGATCGCCAGCCTGCTCGACCCCGTGCAGCTCGCCGAGCGCGCGGGCGACTGCGACCTGGAGGCCTTCCGCACCAAGCTGCGCCACGACCTGCGCACGCCGATCAGCGCCGTGAAGGGCTATGGCGAGATGCTGGCCGAGGACGCGCGCGCCGAGGGCCACGAGGGCTTCGCCAAGGACCTCGACCGGCTGCTCGACGCCGCCAACCGGATGCTGCGCCAGATCGACGCCCTGGCCCAGGTCGGCGCGCCGGAGCCGGGCGGCGTCGAGGCGGTGCTGGGGGCCGAGCAGCTCGTCGCCGCGGCGCTCGACACGATCCAGCCGATCGATCCGGACGCGGTTGCGCGCGAGATCGAGCCGTCGAGCATCCTGGTCATCGACGACAACGAGTCGAACCGCGAGCTGCTGTCGCGCCGGCTGACCCGCGAAGGCCACACGGTGATGACCGCCGAGGACGGCGAGAAGGCGCTGGCGACCCTCGAGCGCAACGGCGCCGACTTGGTGCTGCTCGATTTGGTCATGCCCGGGATCAGCGGCTTCGAGGTGCTGCGCCGGATCAAGACCGCGCCGCTTCTGCGCCACATCCCGGTGATCATGATCTCCGCGGTCGACGAGATCGACAGCATCGTGCGCTGCATCGAATTGGGCGCCGAGGACTACCTCTTGAAGCCGTTCAACCCGGTCCTGCTGCAGGCGCGCATCAACGCGTCCTTGGAAAAGCAGCAGCTGCGCAAGCGCGAGCAGTCCGCCGTCCACGACCTGGAGGCGGAGCGCGAGAAGTCAGAGAAGCTGCTGCTCAACATCCTGCCGCTGAAGGTCGCGTCCCGGCTGAAGACCGGCGAGGACCTGATCGCCGACAAGTTCGGCGACGTGACCGTGCTGTTCGCCGACCTGGTCGGGTTCACGCCGCTGTCGACCCGGTTGCAGCCGCGCCAGCTCGTCGACCTGCTCAACCGCATCTTCTCGAGCTTCGACGACCTGGCGCTGGAGTTGGGGCTGGAGAAGATCAAGACCATCGGCGACTGCTACATGGCCGCCGCCGGCCTGCCCGAGCCGCGCCCGGACCATGCCAAGATCGCCGCCGACATGGCGCTCGGCATGCTGAAGAAGCTGGCCGCCATCAACGAGAAGGCGGGCGAGGCCCTGGAGCTCCGCGTCGGGATGCATTCCGGGCCGGTCGTCGCAGGGGTGATCGGCACCCACAAGTTCGTCTATGATGCCTGGGGCGACGCGGTGAACACGGCCAGCCGGATGGAGTCGCACGGCAAGGCCGGCGAGATCCACGTGTCGCCGATGACGTTCCGGCTGCTGCGCAACGACTACACCTTCTCGCCGCGCGGGCCGGTGGAGATCAAGGGCAAGGGGATGATGGAAACCTATTTCCTGCGCGGCGCCAAGGCGCCCAGGCCGGCCACATGATCCACCAGCTGCTCGCCGCTGCCGCCCTGGCAGCGATCGTCGCGGCGCCGACCGGCGCCATGGCGCAGGCCAGACCCCTCGCCGGCCAGACGGTCACGATCGTCGAACCCTTCGGGCGCGACAGCATCACCGACAAGACGCTGCGCCTGCTGGCGCCGGGCATGGAGAAGGCGCTGGGCGCCAAAATCGTCGTCGCCTACCAACGCAGCCCGGTCGGAACCGAGGCCTACCAGCGCGTCGCCAAGGCCAAGCCGGACGGCACGACCCTGCTCGTGATCGCCGACGCCACGCGGCTGTTCCACGAGAACCTGGCCGGCGCCAAGGACAAGCTGGAGGCGCTGACCCCGGTCGCCAAGCTGACCGATGGCGTTTCGCTCGCCCTGGTGACGCGGGCGAACGGCCCCCTGCCCGACTACAAGACGCTGTTCCTGAAGATGCGCGACGACAAGCTGCGCCCGACGCTGAGCCTGACCGATTCCGCCAGCCCGGCCGGCGTGTTCGCCGCGATCCTGGAGGACGACACCAGCGGTCGCTTCGGCGCGCGCCAGTTCCAGGTGGATCGCGAGACCATCGACGACCTGGAAGCCGGCAAGGTCGACCTGGCGATCCTGCCGACGCCGATCCTGCTCGATCGCGCGCGCAAGCTGCGCGGCCTCTTGACCTCGGGCGCGCGCCGGCACCCCGCCCTGCCGGACGTGCCCACCTTCGTCGAGGAGAGCCACAAGAGGAAGCTGTCCTTCACCATTGCCGTCGGGCTCTACGGGCCGGCGGGGATGCCGCCAACGGTGGTCGCCGCGCTGCACGCCGCGGCGAAGGATGCCGCCGCGGCGCCGGCGGTGAAGACGGGTGCCAACGCCGCCGGGCTGCCGGTCGTGGTGAACGACGCGACCGTCCTGCGCGAGGCCATGGCCCGCACCCGGCGCGTCATCAGCGACCTGCTGGCGCCGTAGCACCCTCCTTCGCCCGTGAAGACCGCCGACTTCGACTTCGCGCTGCCGCCGGAGCGGATCGCGCAAGCGCCGGCGCGGCCGCGCGACAGCGCGCGGTTGCTGCGCGTGGACGGCGACACGCTTGGCGACTTCATCGTGCGCGACCTGCCCGATCTGCTGCGGCCCGGCGACCTGCTGGTGTTCAACGACACGCGCGTGATCCCGGCACAGCTCGACGCGACGCGCGGCCAGGCGAAAATCGGCATCACGCTGCACAAGGCGCTGCCCGACGGCGACTGGATGGCCTTCGCCAGGAATGCCAAGCGCCTGAAGCAAGACGACACGCTGCGGTTCGGCGAGGCCATGGAAGCCCTGATCGTCGCCCGCGACGGCGGCGAAGTGCGGTTGCGCTTCCGGGTCGAGGGCGGGTCGCTGGACGCGGCGCTCGACAAGGTCGGCCGGATGCCGCTGCCGCCCTATATCCGCCGCACCGGGGACGTGGCCGAGGATCGCCGGGACTACCAGACCATGTTCGCCCGCGAGGCCGGCGCCGTCGCCGCGCCGACGGCC
>JAEULC010000154.1 GCA_016792605.1 Rhodospirillales bacterium | reverse complement strand
AACAGCTCGCGATAGGCCGAGGCGATCTGCGTCATGTCCTCCTTCTTCACGTCGGTGACGATGAAGACGCGGGTCTGCTTGGGGTAGTCGAAGGGCGACGGCACCTGGGCGCGGATCGCCGGCCTGGGCAGGTGCCTGGCGCCGGTGCGGGCCTCGGCCGCCTGCCAGTCGGCCTCGAGGTCGCCGGAACCGTCGGTCAGCGTCGCCGAGGTGACCGCCAGCCCGTGCGCCCGCTCGGCCGTCACCTTGGCGAAGGGGATCATCGGATCGATCCAGTGCCGGTGCATACCGACATCGACGTCGCGCGCCTCGATCCGCTCGATCGACAGCCAGTCGACGAACTCGGGCGGCGTGCCCGCCTGCAGCGCGCGCAGCATCCCCTGCCACGCCTTGCAGGCGAGCTCGCCGCGCCGCTCGATCGAGCGCGCCACGGCGTCGATCCTGAGGCGCGTGTTGGTGTCGAGCTCGGCCGCCTCGTCGTCGAGCTTGGCCAGCAGGCCTTTGCGGAGCGCCGTCAGCGGCAGGACAATGCGCTCCAGGTGCTGGTCGAGCGCGCGGGCGGCCTCGAGCAGCCCCTCGACCGGGGCGGAGGTATCGGTCTCCAGCGCCTGGACGCCGCCGAAGCCCTCGGCGCGGGCGCGCACCTGCTGGCGCACCAGCGACAGGAACTTCTCGGTCGGACCATGCGGCTGGTCGTCGGCAAGCCGGTTGCCCCATCCCTCGCCGGGCAGGGCGCGGGCCGCGGCCTGCACCGCGTCGATGGCGCTGAGCGCGACGTTGTCGCCGGAAACCAAGTCCTCCAGGCGCCGCTTCAGGCCGCGCGCGCGGCTGGAGCGTCCCTCGGCGCCGAGCAGCCAGCGCCGCAGCTCCGCCGTCTCCTGCCCCGTGAGGTCGGCGGAAAACGCGCTGTCCGCCGCGTCGAACAGGTGATGGCCCTCGTCGAACACGATGCGCGTCGGCAGGCGCCCGTCGTCCCCTGCACGCGCCGCCTCGACCAGCACCAGCGCGTGGTTGGCGATCACGAGGCGCGCGCGGCGGGCGCGGCGCACCGATTTCTCGATGTAGCATTTGTGGTAGTGCGGGCAGGCCGAGTAGACGCACTCGCCGCGCCGGTCGGTGAGGTTCAGCGTGCGGCCGCGCCCGACCACGTCGACCAGCCAGGACGGGAAATCGCCGCCGACCATGTCGCCGTCGCGCGTACGGCCCGCCCATCGCGCCATCAGCCCCAGCGCCACGGCGTCGCGCGGCCGGGCGCCCATGCCGCGCACCGCCTCCTCGAAATTCAGCAGGCAGAGATAGTTCTCGCGCCCCTTGCGCAGCACAACGCGCCGCGCCTTCTCGACCGGGTCGGGGTAGAGCCGGTCGAGCTCGCTGTCGATCTGGTGCTGCAGGTTGCGGGTGTAGGTGCTGAGCCAGACCGCACCCTGGTTCTTCTCGGCCCACAGGCTCGCCGGTGCGACGTAGCCGAGCGTCTTGCCGACGCCGGTGCCCGCCTCGGCCAGCACCATCGCCGGCTCGCCCTCGCGCTCGCGCGGGGCGAAGGCGGCGGTCAGCGCCGAGGCGTAGTCGCCCTGCTGCGGACGCGCCTCCGCCCCTGTCCCGAGCAGTTCCGTGAGCCGCTGGCGCGCCTCCGCCGGCTCGACCGGGATGTGGCCCGGCGCCGGCTCGGGCGCGTGCTCGGACCACTCGCCGAGGCGCAGCCACACCATCAGGGCCGAGCCCGGCGCCGCGATCTTCTGCTCCTCGGGATCGACGCCGAGCGCACCGAGCACGGCGGGCGCCCAGGCCCAGCCGCCGCGATGCATCGTGAGCGCGATCGGGATGGCGTCGCTGCGCTGGCCGCGCTCGTCCTGCTCCAGTTCGGCTAGCAGCGAAGCGGCCGCGCGCGGCAGCACCGCCGCCGCGTCCTCCAGCCCCTGCGGCAGCGGCAGGTCGAGCGCCTGGGCCAGGCCGCGCGGCGTCGGCGGGCAGAACCGCGCGGGACGCACGAAGGCGAACAGCTCCAGCACGTCGAGCGCGGCGAAGGGCTCGAGCTTCAGCCGGCGCGCCGTCGCCGGCAGGTGGCAGACGAGCGGCAGACGGCTTTCCTGCACCAGCCTTGCGGCGTCCTGCAGCCCCACCGTCTCGATCTCGCCGTCCGCGGTCAGCCACGCCGCGCGGCTGGCGCCAGCGACCAGGGCCGGCGCGCGCAAACCACGGGCGGCACGCGGAAAAGGGACCACGACGGGGGAGGACATGGGCTTGAGTATAGTGGGTATGTGCCGCGAAATCCGCGATTCCGTTGACGCTGGACGCCCGCCTCCCTAGGGTGGCCGCCCTTGCAGGAAAACGGCTGTAACCACGCAATGTTGAGCGAACGCGATCTGGCCGAAAAGGCCCGCGCCTGGCCCTTCGAGGAGGCGCGCAAGCTTCTGGAACGGATCGGCGGCAAGACGCCGGCCAAGGGCTACGTGCTGTTCGAGACCGGCTACGGCCCCTCGGGCCTGCCGCATATCGGCACGTTCGGCGAGGTGGTGCGCACGACCATGGTGCGCCGCGCCTTCCAGCGCTTAAGCGACATCCCGACCAAGCTCTTTGCCTTCTCCGACGACATGGACGGCCTGCGCAAGGTGCCGGACAACGTGCCGAACCAGGCGATGCTGGCGAAGTTCATCGGCGACAAGGCGACGACCTATGGCACGCCACTCACCTCGATCCCCGACCCGTTCGGGACGCATGAGAGCTTTGGCCACCACAACAACGCCCGCCTGCGCAGCTTCCTCGACGCCTTCGGCTTCGAGTACGAGTTCCAGAGCGCGACCGACTGGTACAAGTCCGGGCGCATGGACAAGACGCTGCTGACCGTGCTGCGCAACTGCCAGGCGGTGATGGACATCGTGCTGCCGACGCTGGGGCCGGAGCGGCGTGCGACCTACTGCCCGTTCCTGCCGATCCGGATGCGCGACGGCCGCCTGCAGGTCTTGGAAGTGCCGGCGGTCGAGCTGCGGCCGGACTCGGGCACGATCGTGTTCAAGGACGAGGTCGAGGGGCTGTTCGAGCACCCGGTCACCGGCGGGCACTGCAAGCTGCAGTGGAAGGCCGACTGGCCGATGCGCTGGGTGGCGCTCGACGTGGACTACGAGATGTCGGGCAAGGACCTGATCTCGTCGGTCGAGCTCGGCACCAAGATCGCGCGCGCCATCGGCGGCCGGCCGCCGATCAACCTGACCTACGAGCTGTTCCTCGACGACCAGGGCCAGAAGATCTCGAAGTCGAAGGGCAACGGACTCTCGGTCGAGGACTGGCTGAAATACGCGCCGTGGCAGAGCCTGGCGCTGTTCATGTACCAGAAGCCAAAGGCGGCCAAGAAGCTGTTCTTCGACGTGATCCCGCGCGCCGTCGACGACTACATCCAGCAGCTCGAGGCCTTCCCGGGCCAGACGCCGGAACAGCGCCTGGAGAACCCGGCCTGGCACATCCACAACGGCGAGCCGCCCGCCGCGCCTGGCGGCCGGGCGCACCTGACCTTCGGCATCCTGCTCAACCTCGCCAGCGTGGTGAACGCCGAGGAGAAGTCGGTGCTGTGGGGCTTCATCGCGCGCTACGCGCCGGAGGCCTCGCCGACAAGCGACCCGTTCCTCGACCAGATGGTCGAGGGCGCCATCGCCTATTACCGCGACTTCGTGAAGCCGACGCGCAAGTTCCGCTTGGCCAGCGACACCGAGCGCAAGGCGATGGAAGAGCTGGTCGAGGTGCTGGCCCGCGTGCCGGCCGAGGCCGACGCGCAGATGTTGCAGGACGAGGTGTTCGAGATCGGCAAGCGGCACTTCGCCAAGGAGCAGCTGCGCTCGTGGTTCCAGGCGCTCTACGAAGTACTGCTGGGCCAGAGTCAGGGGCCGCGCTTCGGCTCGTTCATTGCGCTCTACGGCCGCGAGGAAACGCGCCGGCTGGTCGAGCGCGGACTGAAGGGCGAGCTGGTCTCGGCCTAGAGCCGCTCACTCCCCGTCGGAAACAGAAGCCACCGAGAAGCGGTAGGCGCGCGGCGTGGCGCCGGGCTCCAGCCCCTGCGCCTGGGCCCGGCGCAGCGCCTCGGCCAGGAAGCCCCCGGCCGTGCGCGCGAAGGTCCAGGCCTCGGGGAACAGCGCCTGCGACCCGCCGTCCCATTCCAGCAGCGCGCCGTCGCCCGAATTGAGCCCATGGGGATCGTCGAGCGCGATCGGCTGCGGATGGCCCAGCAGCAGGATGGTGACGGCGAGGTCGAAGCGCTCTGCCGGCTTCAGGACGGCGTGCCGGCGGTCGGCGAAGGTGGCGGCAAACGCGTTGCCGGCAACGTCCAGCAGCAGGGGCCGCCAGGCGCGCACCCCGCCGGCGCGCCGCGTCGGCTCGATGCCGGCGACGCCCGAACGCGCGCGCAGGATCACATGGGTGGCCCGGGTCTCGGCCAGCTCCGGCGGCTCGTTGCCGCGATCGACGGGGAAGGGCCGGCCGAACTCGAAGCCGTGCAGTACGGAGGCGCGCGCCAAGTCGATCAGGCGCCGGCCGTGGCGCTGCAGCAGCGCGCGGTCCGCGGCCGCGCCGTCGTCGCGTGGCGTGGAGGGTCCTTCGACTGGCCTGTCGTCGCTCATCGCCGCTCCCGCGCGCCCAACCTGGCGCGCCGAAGCGGATTATGGACGGGAAGGCCCGTTCAGTCGAACGCCTCTTCCCAGTTGCCCTCGGTCGCGGCCTTGGAATACTCGGTCGCGCGGTTCTCGAAGAAGTTGGTGTGCTCGACGCCGTTCAGCATGTCGTCGAGCCAGGGCAGCGGGTTCTTCTCGATGCGGTAGATCGGCTGCAGGCTGAGCTGCCCCAGCCGGCGGTCGGCGATGTAGCGGATGTAGCGCTTGACCTCCGGCGCGGTCAGCCCCTCGACCGCGCCCAGCTCGAAGGCCAGGTCGATGAACGCGTCCTCGTGCTCGACGATGGTCGAGCAGGCGACGTAGAGCTGGCGCTGGAATTCCTCGGTCCAGATCTCCGGGTTCTCCTGGATGAACTCGCGGAACAGGCGGATGATCGAGTTGGTGTGCAGCGTCTCGTCGCGCACCGACCACGACACGATCTGGCCCATGCCCTTCATCTTGTTGAAGCGCGGGAAGTTGAGGAGGATCGCGAAGCTGGCGAAGAGCTGCAGCCCCTCGGTGAAGGCGCCGAAGACGGCCAGCGTCTTGGCGATGTCGGCCTTGGTGTTGACGCCGAACTGCTTCATGTAGTCGTACTTGGCCTTCATCTCCGCGTAGTGCAGGAAGGCCGAGTACTCGGTCTCGGGCATGCCGATCGTGTCGAGCAGGTGCGAGTAGGCGGCGATGTGCACCGTCTCCATGTTGGCGAAGGCCGCCAGCATCATGCGCACTTCCGTCGGCTTGAACACCTTGGCGTAGTGCGTCATGTAGCAGTTATTCACCTCCACGTCGGACTGCGTGAAGAAGCGGAAAATCTGCGTCAGCAGGTTGCGCTCGGGCGCCGACAAATTGCGGTGCCAGTCCTTCACGTCGTCGGCCAGCGGCACTTCCTCGGGCAGCCAGTGGACGCGCTGCTGCGTCATCCAAGCCTCGTAGGCCCAGGGATAGCGGAAGGGCTTGTAGACCGGGTTGTCGAGAAGGAGGCTCATGTCCGTGCTCCGAAGACTGTGACGGCCGGCGCGTCGCCACGCCGGCCGCCGATCAAGATATGGGGGTCGTCCGCTACTGGCAGGCCAGACACTCGTCGTAGTCGATCTGCATCGCCGGGTGCAGGGCCTTGGCGTCGGCCGCGGCCATGGCGGCGGCGACGGGGTTGGCCTTGCTGTGCTGCGTGGTGTGCGCCGCGACCTCGGCGCGCTGGATCGACTTCGAGCGGCAATAGTAGAGGCTCTTCACCCCGCGCTTCCACGCCATCAGGTGAAGCTGGTGCAGCGTGCGCTTGTGCACGTTGGCCGGCAGGAAGACGTTCAGCGACTGCGCCTGGCAGATGAACGGCGTGCGGTCGGCCGCGAGCTCGATCAGCCATCGCTGGTCGATCTCGAACGCGGTCTTGAACACTTCCTTCTCGTGGTCGTTCAGGAAGTCGAGATGCTGCACCGAGCCCTCGTTGACGGTGATCGACGACCACACGTCCTCGTTGTTCAGGCCTTTCATGTCGAGCAGCCGCGCCAGGTACTTGTTGCGCACGTTGAAACTGCCCGAGAGCGTCTTGTGGGTGAAGCTGTTGGCCGCCATCGGCTCGATGCCCGGCGAGGCGCCGCCGCAGATGATCGAGATCGACGCCGTCGGCGCGATCGCGATCTTGTTCGAGAACCGCTCCATGACGCCGTAGTCGGCCGCGTCCGGGCAGGGCCCTCGCTCAAGCGCCAGCGCGTGCGAGGCGGCGTCGGCCTGCTTCTTGATGTGCTCGAAGATCCGCCGGTTCCACACCTTCGCCATGGCCGATTCGATCGGCACCATCTGCGACTGCAGGAACGAGTGCAGGCCCATGACGCCGAGGCCGACGCTGCGCTCGCGGAAGGCCGCGTACTTGGCCTTGGCCATGTGGTCGGGCGCGTTGTCGATGAAGTCCTGCAGCACGTTGTCGAGGAACCGCATGGTGTCCTCGATGAACCGCGGATTGTCCTGCCACTGCGTGAAGGTCTCGAGGTTCAAGGACGACAGGCAGCACACCGCCGTGCGGTCCTGGCCCAGGTGGTCGCGGCCCGTGGGCAGGGTGATCTCGCTGCACAGGTTCGACGTCTTGACCGAGAGCCCGGCGAGCTTGTGGTGCTCGGGCATGGCCCGGTTCACGTGGTCGATGAAGACGATGTAGGGCTCGCCGGTCTCGACCCGCGCGGTCAGGATGCGGATCCAGAGCTGGCGCGCCGAGATGCGGCGAATCACGTGGCCGTCCTTGGGGCTGGTCAGGCCCCACTCCTCGTCGGCCACGACCGCGCGCATGAAGGCGTCGCTGACCAGGATGCCGTGGTTGAGATTCGGCGTCTTGCGGTTCGGGTCGCCGCCGGTCGGGCGGCGGATCTCGACGAATTCCTCGATCTCGGGATGGCTGACCGGGAGGTAGACCGCCGCACTGCCACGCCGCAGGCTTCCCTGGCTGATCGCCAGCGTCAGCGAATCCATCACGCGGATGAAGGGGATGGCGCCCGAGGTCTTGCCGTTGGAGCCGACCTTCTCGCCGATCGAGCGCAGATTACCCCAGTAGGAGCCGATGCCGCCGCCGAGCGCGGCCAGCCACACATTCTCGTTCCACAGGCCGAGAATGCCCTCGAGGCTATCATTGGCCTCGTTGAGGAAGCACGAGATCGGCAGGCCGCGCTGGGTGCCGCCGTTCGACAGCACCGGCGTCGCCGGCATCAGCCACAGGTTCGAGATGTAGTCGTAAAGACGCTGCGCGTGCGCATGGTCGTCGCCATAGCGCGAGGCCACGCGCGCAAACAGATCCTGGAAGCTCTCGCCCGGCATCAGGTAACGGTCGGACAAGGTCGCCTTGCCGAATTCGGTCAAGCGCTGATCGCGCGTGCGATCGATATCCACATGCGGCCGTGCCGGTACCTGGACTGAGTCGAACAACTTCCCCTCCTTACTCAAGCTGTCCACAACCCTGTGGATAAGCCTGTCCCCGCAGTTCACAGCCCGGCTGTACATCCCCTGTGCACAACATCTTGTGTGCTTGGGGTCGGACGATACCCAGAATTAGCGAAAGCGCCAACAAGAACGTATAGCGAACAACCGTGCATCGTACCCAGATGTGGCTTTCGTGCAAGGGGATAGACGGTGGATCGATTTCGACACCGCAGCGCGGCCCCTCGCGGGGACTCGGACCTCTTCCGCGCGCAAGTCAGCACGGGCCCTCTAACAAAAAGAATCATTACTGATATAATTTCCTCTCCTGGACACAACCAATTAGAGAGCAGGAGAGAGAAGATGGCATCGCATGGGAGCCTGGTTTCGATCTTTGCGCCGCAGTCGCAGTTCTACGAGGGGCCGTTCGGCCGGATGTTCCGCAACCTGCAGGCCTGGGAACCGCCCGGCGCGACGGAGGCGGAGAAGATCGCGTTCGTCGAAAAGCTGGCGAATTCGATGGTGGACACCGCCCCGCCCGACCCGGCGCTCGACAACCCCAAGATCCCGTCGGGCTACACCTATTTCGGGCAGTTCGTGGACCACGACATCACCTTCGACCCGACCTCGAGCCTGGAGCGGGCGAACGACCCGGAGCGCATCCACAACTTCCGCACGCCGCGCTTCGACCTGGACAATCTCTACGGCCGCGGCCCGGACGCGCAGCCCTACCTCTATTCCGGCAAGGAGAGGGGAAAATTTCTCATCGGCGACAACGCCGAAAACCGGGGCGTCGGGTCGAAGGCCGAACCAGACCTGCCGCGCAACGCCGACAAGTCGCAGGACGACGGCAATACCAACGACTTCACCCGCAAGCGCCGGGCGCTGATCGGCGACCCGCGCAACGACGAGAATATCATCGTCGCCCAGCTCCACCTGGCGATGCTGAAGTTCCACAATTTCTGGATCGATCAGGGCAAGAGCTTTGCCGACGCGCAGCGCCTGACCCGCTGGCACTACCAATGGGTCGTCATCCACGACTTCCTGAAGCGCCTGTGCGGCAAGGAACTCGTCGACTCGATCCTGCAGACCGACGAGAACGGCCGCCAGCTCGGCAAGTGCCCGGGCAAGCCGGACCTGTGCTTCTACAAGTACGAGAACCAGCCCTTCATGCCGGTCGAGTTCGCGGTCGCCGCCTACCGCCTGGGCCATTCGATGGTGCGCGGTGCCTATCGGCTGAGCGCCAAGCTGGACGGGTTCCGCAGCGGCCGGCCGCTGCAAATCTTCACGGACGTGCCAGCCGACAGCCTGCAGGGCAACCGCCTGCTGCCGGGCTTCTGGACCATCGCCTGGAGCCGATTCATCGACCACCGCAGCGCCGCGGGAACGCTGCAGCCGAGCCGCAAGATCGACACCAAGCTGGTGACCCAGTTGCAGAAGCTGCCGCTCGGCGAAACGCCCGACCGCCTGAACAACCTGACCTTCCGCAACCTGATGCGCGGCTGGCGCATGGGCCTGCCGTCCGGCCAGGACGTTGCAAGGCGCATGGGCATCCCGCATGCCCAGTTCGTCCCGGGCACCGGCAACGACTCGCTCTGGTTCTACATTCTGCTCGAGGCGGAGAAGGGCGGCGGCGAAAAGCTCGGGCCGGTCGGCGCCCGAATCGTCGCCGAGGTGTTCATCGGCCTGCTCGCGGGGGATCCCAGCTCGTTCTATTCCGTCGACCCGACCTGGGTGCCCAAGCTGCCGCCGCAGGACGGCACGTTCCAGCTTCGCGATCTCCTCATCCACGCCGGCGTTCCGATGAGCGACGCCGACGCCGACGCCGTGATGGGCTGACCGCTTGGCGCATCCGCCGCATTGGGCCAGGATGGCCCGATGTGCGGTCGCTTTCTTCTCACCTCGCCGATCGAGGCGCTGCGGCGGATTTTCGGGGTCTCGTCGGGCCTCAACATTCCCGCGCGCTACAACATCGCGCCGACCCAGTCGACGGTCGTGGTGCGCCGGACCGCGGAGGGCGGGCGCGAACTGGTCCTGCTGCGCTGGGGGCTGGTGCCGTCCTGGGCCAAGGACCTGTCGATCGGCGCGAAGCTGATCAATGCGCGCGCCGACACGGTCGCGACCAAGCCGAGCTTCCGCGCCGCCTTCCGCCAGCGCCGCTGCCTGGTGCCCGCCGACGGATTCTATGAGTGGAAGGAGACGCAGCCCGGCAAGCCGAAGCAGCCCTACCTCATTGCCCGGGCCGACCGGCAGCCCTTCGCCTTCGCCGGGCTGTGGGAGCACTGGCAGGACGGCCAACAAACGGTCGAGACCTTCACGCTCATCACGACAGACGCCAATGCGACGCTGATGCCGATCCATCACCGCATGCCGGTGATCCTGGCCGCAACCGACTACGCCACTTGGCTCGATCCCGCCAGCAAGGGCGCCGAGGCGCTGCTGAAGCCGGCCCCGGACGATCTCCTGGCCACGACGCCGATCTCGACCCGCGTCAACAGCGTGCGCAACGACGAGCCGGGCCTGATCGAGCCGGTGGCGGACGCGCCAGCCGCCGCGCCGGCCACCAAGTCCGCAGGCAAGAAGGCGTCGAGCCAGGGCAGCCTGTTCTAGTCGGTCGTCTTCAAGGCCAGGCGCCGCACCACCCGGCAGGGATTCCCGACGGCGAGGCTGTCCGCGGGGATCGACCTCGTGACGACGCTGCCCGCGCCGATCGTCGTGCGCGCGCCGATGATGACGCCGGGCATCACGATCGTCCCGCCGCCGATCCAGCACCGGTCGCCGATTGAGATCGGCCGGGCGCTGGTGACGTAGTGGGCGCCTGGCGCCGGCAGGCGCTCGGCGGCGTTCAAGGGATGCGTCGGCGTATAGAGCTGCACCGCCGGGCCGATCAGCACCCCGTCGCCGATCGTGATGCGGCTGCAGTCCAGGAACACGCAGTTGGCGTTGACGAAACAGTCCGCGCCGATGCGGATGTTCTCCCCGTAGTCACAGTGGAAGGGCAGCTCGATCCAGCTTCGGTCGCCGAGCGCCCCGAACACCTGCCGCAGCGCCGCGACCTTGCCCGCGAAATCGCCAGGATCGACGGATGCCGCCGCCTTCAGCCCGTGGCGGGCGCGCAGATACATCGCCAGGAGCTCGGGATCGCGCGAGTTGTAGGGCTGGCCGGCCAGCATCCTGTCTTTTTCAGTCACGCCCACCTCCCCCTTGGCCCGCCTTATGCTTAACAGCCCATGCTTAACCACGGGGCAGCCGCGTCAAGCTGGCGCTTGACCATGGCCGGGGCGGTTCCTAGCCTCGTCCCCTACGCTACTGGAGAAGTGAGCCATGGTCGCCCGCGTCGTATCGCCTGCCGAAACTAAATCTCCCGAGCGCCAGGCGCGCGAGGACCTGGCCGCCTGCCATCGGCTGGTCGAGCGCTTCGGCTGGACCGAGCTGATCTACAACCACGCCACGGCGCGCGTGCCGGGCAAGCCCGGCCATATGCTGGTGAAGCCCGACCGCATCCTCTACCAGCAGGTCAACGCGTCGAACCTGCTGGAATGCGACCTCGACGGCAACCTGCCGCCCGGTTCGCCGGTCATCAACCGCACCGTGCCGGTGATCCACGGCGCGATCTACAAGGCGCGGCCCGACGTGAACGCGATCCTGCACACCCACACCCCAGCGGGCATGGCCGTGTCGTCGATGGAATGCGGCCTGCTGCCGCTGAACCAGACCGCGATGCAGTTCCACAACCGCATCGGCTACCACGAGTTCATGGGCGTGGCCGAGAATTTCGACGAGTGCACGCATATCGTGAAGGCGCTCTCCACCCACGGCGCGCTGGTGCTGCGCAACCACGGCCTGCTAACGGTCGGCTCGTCGATCAGCCAGGCCTTCGTGCGCCTGTTCTACCTTGAGCGCTGCTGCGAGTCGCAGGTCATGCTGATGACCGCGGCCGCAAACAACAACACCGCGATCCGCATGCCGGACCCCAAGGTGGTCGAAGAGACGGCCAAGCTGTGGGACAAGGACACGATGCAGCGCGAGTGGCCGGCCTACGTCACGCTGCTTGACCGCGAAGAGCCGGACTTCCGCGACTGACAGTGCGATGAGCGACGCGCCCGATCCGAAAGCCCAGGCCGAGGCCTGGTGGGCGACGTCGATCATCGACATGAAGCCGGGTCAGATCCGGCTGCGCGGCTACCCGATCGAACAGCTCATCGGCAATGTCTCGTATGTCGAGACGGTGTGGATGATGCTGCGCGGCGAGCTGCCGTCGAAAGCGCAGGCTGCGCTCCTGGAAGCCGCGCTGGTCGCCGCCGTCGACCACGGGCCGCAGGCGCCGGCCGTGGCGATCGCGCGCATGGCGGTCACCGCCGGCAACGACCTGAACCACGCGCTGGGATCGGGCATCAACGTGCTGGGCGACGTCCATGGCGGCGCCGGGCAGCAGGCCATGGAGATCTACCAGGCAATCCATGCGCGCATGGACATGGGCGCGGCGCTGGAACAGGCGGTCGACGACGAACTCACCGCCTTCTTCGCCCACACCAAGCACCTGCCCGGCTTCGGCCACCGCTTCCATCCCGTGGATCCGCGCGCGCCCCGGCTGATGGCGCTGGTCGAGGACGCCGCCAAGGCCGGCACGGTGACGGACGACTACCGCTGGATCGGCCTCGCGGTCGAAGCGGCACTCGCCCGGAAGACCAAGCGCCAATTGCCGATGAACATCGACGGCGCGACGGCCGTGATCTTCTGCGCCCTCGGCTTCCCCGCCCCGCTCGGCCGCGGCCTGTTCCTGCTGTCGCGCGCCGTCGGGCTGCTCGCCCATGCCTGGGAAGAGATGAACCAGGGCACGCGCATCAAGGGCCCGCTGCCTGCGGGCTGGCTCTACGCCTATACCGGGCCACCCAAGCGGGACGTGCCCTGACTCGGCGCTGCCGGAACGGCTTATGTCGCCCGTATCGCCATCGACCCCGCGTTCCGGCCTAAGATTTCGGCCAAGGTCCGTTCAGGAGGAAACAGCATGGCACCCCGCGATCTCGCTGCCGAGAGCAAGCACTACGCCGAGCAGTACTGGGACAAGGGCTACGCCATCGTGCGCGGCCTGTTCAGCAAGGACGAGATGATGGAGATCCAGGCCGAGGCCGCGAAGGTCTACGCGGACGGCCTCAGGCACCACGCCTCCTATCGCCACAAGAACCTGTACTACGAGATCCTGCCCGAAGCCTTCGCCGGCCGGCGCTACGTGCTTCAGGGCCACTGGTTCTCGTGGATCAACCCGTTCTTCGAGAAGCTGCGCCGCGACCCGCGCTACTTCACGATCCTGGAGCCGCTGCTCGGCCGCAACATCAAGCAGCCGGCGCAGCAGATCCACTGGAAGCCGCCGGGCGCGGGCCTGACCGGCTACCGCTTCCACCAGGACCTGCGCTTCCGCGAGCGCGACGAGAGCTTCGAGAAGATCATGACGTCCTGGATCAACACCGGCCTCGCGATCGATCCGGCGACGCGCGAGAACGGCTGCCTGCGCGTGATCAGCGGCAGCCACAAGAAGGGCTACCTGGGCCTCAGCGACGACGGCCCGCTGATGAAGGGCGCGACGCAGGACGAGGAGCTGAAGAAGGCCGGCCTCGACCTCAAGGACATCGTCGACGTGGAGCTGGAGCCCGGCGACCTTGCGATCTGGGGCATGCTGACGGTCCACGGCTCGGACGCCAACAAGTCTGCGAAGGACCGCGCCTTCGCGATCTCCGGCTATGTCAGCGCCGAGACCAGCGAGCGCGGCGAATGGGCGTTTCGCGACGGCCAGCCCGTGCCGCTCGGTGCCGAGCCGGTGATCTGCAAGTACGAGAAGCTCTTCGAGAAGCCGGGCCCGTTCTACGAAGACTCGAAGTGGTACGCGGCGTGATCCTAGTGGCGGAAGTGGCGTAGGCCCGTCGATACCATCGCCAGGCCGCGCTTGTCGGCCTCGGCCACCACCTCGGCGTCGCGCATCGACCCTCCCGGCTGGATGAAGGCCGTGGCGCCGGCCTCGGCCGCGGCGATCAGCCCGTCGGGAAAGGGGAAGAAGGCGTCGGACGCGACGACCGAGCCCAGCGTCGCCGGCGGCTTGCTGGCGGCCTTCGCGATATCGGTCGCCTTGATCGCGCCGATCCGCGCCGCATCGACGCGGCTCATCTGCCCCGCGCCGATGCCAACCGTGGCGCCGCCCTTGGCATAGACGATCGCGTTCGACTTGGTGTGCTTGCAGACCTTCCAGGCGAAGAGCAGGTCGGCCAACTCGGCGTCGCTCGGGCCCCGCCTGGTCATCTGCTTCACCCCGGCCGCGTCGACGCGCCCGTTGTCGCGCGTCTGGACCAGAAGCCCGCCGGAGAGCGACTTGAAGGTCAGGCCCGAAGCCGCTGCGTCGGGCACCGCGCCGGTCACCAGCACGCGCACATTGGCCTTGGCCGAGAGCATCTTCAGCGCCGCCTCGTCGGCCTGGGGCGCGATGACCACCTCGACGAAGATCTTGGCGATCTTCTCCGCCGTCGCCTCGTCGAGCGGGCGGTTGCAGGCGACGATGCCGCCGAACGCACTGACCGGATCGCAGTCGAACGCCTTCTGATAGGCCTCGGCCAGGCTGGCGGCTTCCGCCACGCCGCAGGGATTGGCGTGCTTGATGATCGCGATCGCCGGCCGGTCGAACTCGGCCACGAGCTCGAAGGCGGCATCGGTGTCGTTGAGGTTGTTGTAGCTGAGCTCCTTGCCCTGAAGCTGCCGCGCCGTCGCCAGACCCGGCCGCGCGCGGTCGGCGACGGTCAGCGCGCCGGTGTAGAAGGCCGCGCTCTGGTGCGGATTCTCGCCGTAGCGCAGGGTCTGCTTCAAGGCACCGCTGAGCGCCAGGCGCGGCGGGAAGCTGTCGCCGCGACCCTCGGCGAACCAGGCGGCGATGGCGGCGTCGTAGGTCGCGGTGCGTGCATAGGCGGCGCCGGCGAGGCGGCGGCGCAGCGCCAGCGTCGTGGCACCCTTGTTCGCCGTCATCTCGGCGATCACCGCTTCGTAGTCCTGGGGATCGGTCAGCACCGTCACGAAGTCATGGTTCTTCGCCGCGCCCCTGATCTGCGCCGGGCCGCCGATGTCGATGTTCTCGATGCAGTCGTCGAAGCTTGCTCCCTTCGCCACGGTCTGCTCGAAGGGATAGAGGTTCACCGCCAGCAGGTCGATCTCGGGAATGCCATGATCTTTCATCGCCTGCACGTGGCTTGCCGTATCGCGCCGGCCGAGCAGCCCGCCATGGATCGTCGGATGCAGCGTCTTCACGCGGCCGTCCATGATCTCGGGAAAGCCGGTCAGCTCCGCCACCTCGCGCACCTTGAGGCCGGCATTGCGGATCGCCGCCGCCGTGCCGCCGGTCGAGACCAGCTCGACGCCCTGTTGGCTCAGGAAGGTCGCCAGTTCGATCAGCCCGGTCTTGTCGAACACGGACAGCAGCGCCCGCTTCACGGGCACGAGGTCGGGGGCGGGCATGGGCACTCTTGTCTTGCTGGGAGGAATCGAGGCTGGAGCGGCGCGGCGATCACCGTGCGGCCGACGCGCCCGCCGCCGCGGCCAGGCGCACGCGGTCGCCGTCCGGGCGGTACTCGGGCACCAGGAGTTGCAGCATGTCGAGCGTGCGGTCGCCCCGGCGCGCAAGCGCCACGTCCTGCAGCTCGTCGAGCGCGCGGGCCAGCACCGCGTGGTCGGTCGCGCGCGGCATGGCGAAGAGGATGCCGGGGTAGCGCGTGGGCTGCAGCGGCTCGGATTCGTGCAGCAGCACCTCGGTCAGCTTCTCGCCGGGACGCAGCCCGGTATAGACGATCTTCACGTCACGGTCGGGCTTCAGGCCCGCCAGCCGGATCATCTGGCGCGCCAGGTCGACCACGCGCACCGGGTCGCCCATGTCGAGCACCAGGATGCGGCCCGGCTCGGCCGGTTCGTTGACGCCCAGCGCCGAGGCCTCGAGCACCAGCTCGACCGCCTCGCGCACGGTCATGAAGTAGCGCACTGCGTCGGGATGGGTGACGGTCAACGGCCCGCCCTGGGCGAGCTGGCGCTGGAACAGCGGCACGACCGAGCCCGACGAGCCGAGCACGTTGCCGAAGCGCACGGTCACGAAGCGCGTGCCGTCCGGCTTGCCGCGCTCGATCCGGTCGAGCGCCTGGCAGTAGCCCTCGGCGAGGCGCTTGGTGGCGCCCATGACGCTGGTCGGGTCGACCGCCTTGTCGGTCGAGATCATCACCATCGCCGCGACGCCGTGGCGGCGGCAGGCATCGGCGACGTTGCGCGTGCCCATGGTGTTGGTCAGTACGCCTTCCTCGGGATGGGCCTCGACCACCGGCACGTGCTTCAGCGCCGCGGCGTGGAACACCAGCTCGGGCTTTACCAGCGCCATCACCTGGTCCAGCCGCGCACGGTCGCGCACGTCGCCCAGGATCGACTCGCAGGCGACGCCCGAATTGTTCTGCGACAGCTCGAGGTCGATGTTGTAGAG
>JAEULC010000120.1 GCA_016792605.1 Rhodospirillales bacterium | reverse complement strand
CATACACGACCTCCAATATCGCCTATAACTTTATAGGCGATATTGAACAAGAGCCCAGCGCTTGGTAGGCCAGAACATATAGAGAACTCACTCTCGTGACCAGACTTCTTCGTCTTCGCGAAGCTGCGGTCCGGCAATAGTCGAAATCTGCAGGCCAACAACGCGGCCGACTAGGCGTCTTTAGAATGAGGGCGATTCTCATATCTGGCTGTCCGGCACTCTGTTGTCCCGTGCTTGACGAATCTAGAAGACTCCGAGCTGACGGGCCTTCCGAGCCCATGTCGTACGCCACATGTGCTCGGCTCGGGCGGCGCCGTCTGCGGGATGTGATGGAAACCACTGGACTTCCTCGACGAAGGAAGCGTTGCTGGGCGGGCGAGACACAACGTCAAGGTTCCACCCCGACCGGTCCACCGGCGGGGCTTCGGGTGGTGGAAGCGCCGCGATCGCCGCGGCGATGCTTATCGCCAGAACCATCATGTTCGACCTCAACGATGCCCAGTGCTGATCTTAACGAGACAACCGCTCGTCCCTGGAAGGCCACCGTCTCGCGATCCGATCATGCCATTGAGCGAGTGGCAGCAGAGCTAAAGGCCATCCGCAGTCTTCCCCGCGTTGCGCTGATGGTGCGTTGGAAGGCGGCCTATGGCCGCCCACCGCCGAAAAGCGTCAGCCGCCGACTGCTCGAATATGCCGCTGCATATCATGTGCAGGTCAAAGCCTTCGGTGGTCTCAAGCCGGCCGTCCAACGCAGGCTGCTCTCGGCCGCTGACCGGAAACCCGGCACGGGGGTGGCTGCCGCGCCAGTCGCGTTGCCGAAAGCCCTCGCCCCCGGTTCGCGACTCGTCCGCGAATGGCGCGGGCATAGCCATACCGTTGAAGTCCTCCACCAGGGATTTCTATGTGATGGGCGCCACTTCAGTTCCCTCTCTGAGGTCGCACGGGCCATTACCGGCACGCGCTGGTCCGGCCCCAGGTTCTTTGGGCTATGAGCGGCAAGATCCGATGCGCGATCTATACGCGCAAATCGAGCGAGGAGGGGCTGGAGCAGGAGTTCAACTCGCTCGACGCCCAGCGCGAGGCCTGCTTGGCCTTCGTCAAGTCACAGCAGGGTATGGGATGGACGGCCCTTCCAATCCAATACGACGACGGAGGCGTATCAGGTGGAACCATCGAGCGCCCGGCTCTGAAACGCCTCCTCGCTGACATCGAGAGCCGAAAGATCGACCTCGTCGTTGTCTACAAGGTGGATCGCCTAACCCGCTCGCTTGCTGACTTCGTCAAGATCGTCGAGGTGTTCGACGTCCACGCGGTGTCGTTTGTGTCAGTGACCCAGCAGTTCAACACCTCTACCTCCATGGGGCGGTTGACGTTGAACATGCTGTTGTCCTTCGCCCAGTTCGAGCGGGAGGTTACCGGTGAGCGCATCCGGGACAAGGTGGCCGCATCCAAGAAAAAGGGCATGTGGATGGGTGGGCCCGTCCCCCTGGGCTACGAGGTTCGCGACAAGCGGCTGGTGGTGCACGCCGAGGAGGCTGCCACCGTGCGAACGCTATTCCGGCTTTATCTCAAACTCGGCACCGTCCAGAAACTCACGGGGCAGGCAAAGACGCTGGGTTTGTGCACGAGGCGCCGTCGGGGGCCTGAGGGCAAAGTGTCCGGTGGCCTGCCTTTCACGCGGGGACATCTCTACCAGCTGCTCTCCAACCCGCTCTACGCCGGTGAGGTCGTCCACAGGGATGCCCGGTATCGCGGTCAACACCCGCCGATCGTCGAGCGGTCTGTGTTTGATGCGGTCGGCCTTCAACTGGAGGGCAATCGGTCGCAGCGGCGGTCGAGCGCCAACGCTAAGGTTCCGAGCTTATTGACCGATCTTCTATTCGACGAGAGGGGAGATCGTCTCTGCCCAAGCCACGCCAGCAAGAACGGCCGGCGGTATCGTTACTACATCTCCAAGCGCCTAATGCATCGAGCCAATCCCGGCGATACCGGGTGGCGGCTGCCAGCGTCCGAGATTGAGCGCGTAGTGATCGGGACGATCGCTACATTTTTCAGGGATGCGCGACAGATGGTCGACGCGCTGTCCCTTGACGCAGCGCCGGCCGAGCTACGCCGGATGCTCGACCGCGCAGCGTCGGTCGCCATGAGGCTTGAAGACGAACAGACGACGGATCGCCGGCCTCTACTGCTGCAGTTGGTCACCCGCGCCCATCTGGAGGAGACCGCGCTGCGCCTGGACCTCAGCCGCGCAGGAGTACTTCGAGCGATCCAGCCCGACGGAAAGCCCTTAATTGAGATTGAGGGGAGCCTGTCATTGACTGCTCCAATCCAACTGGCGAGACGTGGGGTGGAGACAAAGCTGGTTCTGGGCAACGCACCTGCCACAGCGTCCCCTGACAGAGCCATGATCGCCGCGATCGCCGATGCACATCGCTGGCTGGGTCAGCTGGCTTCGGGGGAGGTTGGGTCGATCGACCAGATTGCGGTCTGCGACAATGTCGATGCTAGCGATGTGGGCCGGCTCTTGCCCTTGGCGTTCCTGGCGCCTGACCTGATCCAGGCAATCTTGGCCGGTACCCAGCCAGTCGAGCTGACCGCCAGACGCCTAAAGCGCGTGGGGGCGCTGCCCTTGTGCTGGGGCGGGCAGCGCCAATTGCTCGGCTTCCACGCCTAGTTCCGCCGACGGCCTCCCAAAATTCGGGACGCCGACCATCGCCTCCAGAGACTTTTGGGCGAATACGGCCGTGTTGGCCCAGGTAAAGACTTGAGATCCGTCTCCGGTTCAGAAAAATAGGCCAAATGGCCCGGGAAACGGCCATTTACCGGGTGGAGAGTTCGGGACGGGGTATTTGCGCTGGAGAATGGTGGGTGATGAAGGACTCGAACCTTCGACCCGCTGATTAAGAGTCAGCTGCTCTACCAACTGAGCTAATCACCCACCGGGCGCACGGGGGCCATCGGATAGCGGGCCGCCGCGCGGGAGGGCGCGTAGTAGCAAACCCGGCCCGGTTTGTCGATAGCTTAGCAAGCTGGGGATAACTGCGCGGCGCGCCTATCGCAGGCGCGCGGGGCTTCGGCTAGTATCCCCCCGCAAAGATTAAGCAATCGGGGGCACTCCGTGGAGATCAAGCGGCCATACCTGCTGTTTTTGGGCGACGCGCGCGACCAGCTCGCGGCCAAGACCGCCGGCGGCATCGCGCAGTGGCGGCCGGACTGGTGCGTCGGCCAGTGGCGCCTGCCGGGCTGCATGGCCGATCTGGGCCTTAAGGACATGGACGCCAGAGCGGCCAAGGAAAAAGGGGCCAAGACCATCGTGATCGGCGTCGCCAACCGCGGCGGCGTCCTGGGCAAGGACTGGATCCCGCTGCTCGTGCAGGCCGTGGAGATGGGCTACGACCTCGCCAGCGGCCTGCACCAGAGCCTCAAGGCGGTGCCGGAGATCAAGGAAGCGGCCGAGAAGCACGGGCGTCAGCTCATCGACGTGCGCATTCCCGACCGCGGATTCGACGTGGGTTCGGGCCTGAAGCGGCCAGGCAAGCGCCTGCTGACCGTTGGGACGGACTGCTCGATCGGCAAGATGTACACCTCGCTGGCGCTGGAAAAGGAACTGCGCGCGCGCGGCAGGAAGGCGGACTTCCGGGCGACCGGCCAGACCGGCATCCTGATCGCGGGCTCGGGCGTCTCGGTCGACGCGGTGGTGGCCGACTTCATCTCGGGCGCCACCGAATGGCTGGCTCCGGCCAATGATCCCGACCACTGGGACCTGATCGAAGGCCAGGGCTCGCTATTCCATGCCTCCTATGCCGGGGTCAGCCTGGGCCTGCTGCACGGCGCCCAGGCCGACGCCCTGGTCATGTGCCACGAGCCGACGCGCACCCACATGCGCGGCCTGCCGCACTATCCGCTGCCCGCGCTCAAGGACTGCATCGCGCTGAACGAGCAGCTCGCGCGGCTGACCAACCCCGCGGCGAAGTGCGTGGCGATCAGCGTCAACACCTCGGCGCTCGACCAGGTGGCGGCCGACAAGTACCTCAAGGAGACCGAGGACAAGACCGGCCTGCCCGCCGTCGACCCCCTGCGCACCGGCGTGGGCAAGATCGTCGACCGACTAGGGGCGTAGATGGCGACGCTTACCGCCCGCGCTGAATCCTTCCCGATCCGCGGCTCGTTCACCATCTCGCGCGGCAGCAAGACCAGCGCCGACGTGGTGCTGGTCGAGGCGCGCGAAGGCTCGCATCGTGGCCAGGGAGAATGTGTACCCTACCCGCGCTACGACGAGACGGTCGCGGGCGCGCTCGCCGATATCGCGAAGCTGCCGCAGGGCATCGACCGCAGGACGCTGCAGACCGCGATGAAGCCCGGCGCGGCGCGCAACGCCGTGGACGCCGCGCTGTGGGACCTTGAGGCCAAGACGACGGGAACGCCGGCCTGGAAGCTCGCGGGCCTGCCCGAGCCGAAACCGGTCGTCACCGCCTACACGCTGAGTCTTGGTACGCCCGAGGCGATGGGCAAGGCCGCGGCCGAGAACGCATATCGCCCGTTGCTCAAGCTGAAGCTGGGCGGCGAGGGCGACATCGCGCGGGTCGAGGCGGTGCGCCGTAACGCGCCCGACGCGCGGCTGATCGTCGATGCCAACGAGGCCTGGACGCCCGATCTGCTGCCTGTTCTGCTGCCGGCAATGGCGCGCCTCGGCGTCGAGCTCATCGAGCAGCCCCTGCCCGCGGGCAAGGACCAGGCGCTGAAGGGCATCAAGCGCGACGTGCCGATCTGCGCCGACGAATCCTGCCATGGGCTCGACACGCTGCACGAGCTGGTGGGGTACTACGACGCGGTCAACGTGAAGCTCGACAAGACCGGCGGCCTGACCGAGGCGCTGCTGGTGGCCGACAAGGCGCGGTCGCTGGGCTTCCAGGTCATGGTCGGCTGCATGCTCGGCACGTCGCTCGGCATGGCGCCGGCGCTGCTGGTGGCGCAGCTCGCGCAGTTCGTCGACCTGGACGGGCCGCTGCTGCTGGCGCGGGACCGGGAAAACGGAATCGATTATCGCGACGGCTTGGCGCATCCGCCCAGCGCCGCCTTGTGGGGTTGAAAAGAGAAGACATGCCCGCTGGTCAGGCTTTCGTGGTCTATGTCGGAAACGCCGACAGCAACGACATCCACGTCTTGCGGCTGGAAGCGGACAGCGGCGCCCTGTCGCCAGTGCAGGTGGCGCCGGTGCCGAACATCGTGAAGCCCGGCTCGTCGATGCCGCTGGCGGTCAGCCCCGACCGGCGCTTCCTCTACGCGGGCCTGCGCGGCGAGCCTTTCGTGGCCGCCTGCTTCGCCATCGACCCGCGCACCGGCGCCCTGTCGCACCGCGCCAACGCGCCGCTCGCCGACAGCATGGCCTATATCGCTACCGACCGCGCGGGCAAGTTCCTGCTCGGCGCAAGCTATGGCGGCAACAAGGTCTCGGTGAACCCGATCGGCCCGGACGGGCTGGTGCGCCCGCCGATCCAGATCGTGCCGACGCCGCCCTGCGCGCACGCGATCATCCCCGACTCCTCGGGCCGCTTCGTGCTGGCGGCCTGCCTGGGCGGCGACGCGGTGCTGTCCTTCCGTTTCGACGCCGAGACCGGGGCGCTCAATCCGAACGACCCGCCCTCGACCGCGATCAAGTCCAAGTCGGGCCCGCGGCACCTGCGCTTCCATCCGAATGCGCGCATCCTCTACTTGATCAACGAGCTTGACGCGTCGGTCTGCGTATTCGGCTACGACGCCAACAGCGGCGCGCTGTCGCTGAAGCAGACGGTCAGCGCCCTGCCGCCGGGCCATGCCGGCAAGATCTGGGCGGCCGACCTGCAGGTGACGCCGGACGGCCGCTTCCTCTATGCGTCCGAGCGCGGTACCTCGACCATTGCCGGCTTCGCGATCGACAGCACCGACGGCACGCTGAAGCCGGTCGGCAACGCGCCGACCGAGCAGGTGCCGCGCGGCTTCGCCATCGACCCGACGGGCAAGTACCTGCTCTCGGTCGGCCAGGAATCGCACCACCTGACCTGCCACGCCATCGATACCGCCACCGGCCAGCTCGCGACGCTCAGCCGCCACAAGGTTGGCCAGAATCCGAACTGGGTCGAGATCGTCAGGCTCGCCTAGCCCATGGCCCCGATCTCATGACGGGCGCGCTCGACGGATTGCTGGTCGTCGCGCTGGAGCAGGCGGTCGCCGCCCCGCTTTGTTCCTCGCGCATGGCGGATGCCGGCGCGCGGGTGATCAAGATCGAACGCGCCGAGGGCGACTTCGCGCGCGGCTATGACAAGCTGGTCAAGGGGGGCAGCGCCTATTTCGTCTGGCTGAACCGGGGCAAGGAGTCGCTGGTGCTCGACATCAAGCAGCCGGGGGACGCCGCGCTGCTGCACCGGATCCTCGCCAGGGCCGACGTGTTCATCCAGAACCTTTTGCCGGGCGCGGCCCAGCGCGCGGGCTTCGGCTCGGCCGATCTGCGCGCCAAGCACAAGAAGCTCACGACGGTCGACATCTCGGGCTATGGTGACGAAGGGCCCTATGCCGAGATGAAGGCCTACGACCTGCTGGTGCAGGCGGAATCGGGCCTGGCCGAGATCACCGGCACGCCGGAAGGACCGGGGCGCGTCGGCGTCTCTGTGTGCGACATCGCCTGCGGGCTCTATGCG
>JAEULC010000084.1 GCA_016792605.1 Rhodospirillales bacterium | reverse complement strand
GTACTTCTTGGCGATCGAGATCACCAGGCGCAGGTTCGCCTCGACCATCTCCTTCTTCGCGCGGCTGGCCTCGCGCTCGCCGCGCTGCACGGTGCCGACGATGCGCCGGAACTCCTGCAGCGGCAGGCCGCAGTCGGCGGCAATGTTGCCGATGTCGGCGCGGATCAGCGCCACATCGTCGGTCGACTTCTGGGCGAAGGTCTTCCAGCCGCGGCCCGGCAGCTTTCCGACGCGCTCCATCCAGCCCGAGTCCAGCTCCTGGCCGTGGTACTGGGCGATGAACTCCTCGCGCTTCACGCCGCGGCTCTCGGCCAGGCGCAGGAGCTTGCCCTCGAGCTGGGTCAGCTTGCGGTTCAGGCCGTAGAGCTGGTCGACCAGGTGCTCGATGCGCGCGTTGTTCAGGCGCACCGACTGCATCAGGGTCATCAGCTCGCCCTTCAGCTTCTCGTAGCGGCGCTCGGTGGTCTTCGCCACCGACTCGCCCTTCTGCAGGGTCGTGATGCGGGTATTCTGCGTGCGGTGGATCTTGGTGTAGGTCAGCGCGACCTTGCCGAAGGTCTCCAGCACCTGCGGCTTCAGCGCCGCTTCCATGGCCGACAGCGAGATGTTGTTCTCGTCGCCCTCCAGGTCGTCGCCCTCGCCGCCCTCAGGCGCCTCGCCGCCCTCTTCGCCGGCGGCGGCGGCAGGGGCGGGCGGCGGCGCGTCGCCGGCGGGAACCGGGGCCGCGATCGCGCCCTGGCCGTTGTTGGCAGCACCGGGCCCGCCGCCATAGGTGGCATCCAGGTCGATGATGTCGCGCAGCAGCATCCGGCCCTCGGCCAGCGCCTCGTACCAGTGCACGACGGCGCGCAGCGTCAGCGGGCTTTCGCAGATCGCGCCGATCATCATCTCGCGCCCGGCCTCGATGCGCTTGGCGATCGCGATCTCGCCCTCGCGCGACAGCAGCTCGACGCTGCCCATCTCGCGCAGGTACATGCGCACCGGATCGTCGGTGCGGCCGATGTCGTCGTCGAGATTGCCAGTCGCCCTCGCCTCGCCGTCGCCGGCCTCCTCGGTCTTGGCCTCGGCGGCGGCGTCGTCGGATTCCTCGGCCTCGATGACGTTGATGCCCATCTCGGACAGCATCGCCATCGTGTCCTCGATCTGCTCGGAGGACACCTGGTCGGACGGCAGGGCGGCGTTCAGCTCGTCATAGGTCACGTAGCCGCGGTCCTTGCCGCGGGCGATCATCTTCTTGACCGACGCGGTGACGCCGTCGAGCAGCGGCTGATCCGGACCCTCGTCGCGCTTCTCGCCGTCGCCCTGCGCCGCGGCGGCCTGCTTGTTCGGCGTCCCGTTGCTGCCCTGCGGCTTGCCCGGCGCGGACGGGGCCGGAGGGGCCGTGCGGCGGCGCGGCTTTGCCGTTTCGGTCTTGGCTGCTTCTTTCATCGTCCGATCCGCTCCTACTGGGTCCCGGTCAACTGCCAGGACGCATCGTCCATGTCGTCCAAACGGTGCAACTGCTCGCGATGCCGGTTGCGGCTCTCCGCGATCTGCACGAAGCGCAGGGCGAGGGCCTCGTCCCCGGGCGCCGCCTGCACTGCCTCGCGCAGGGCGAAATATTCGGCTTCGAGTTGCTCCGCCTCTAGCTTTTCAATCGTGTGCAGGCACAGCCTTCTGACCGCTTCCGGCTCGGCCGAGGGCTGCACGTCATAGGCCAATTTGTACACATCCGGCGTCAGGATGCTGTCCAGAACGTCCCGAAAGCCGTTGTCCATCAGGTGGCTGCGCAGCCCGCCCGAATCAAGGCCGTGGGACCGAGGGGTATGGAGTTCCGCCAACAGCCTGTCAAGGCCCGCGTTCGGAGGGTTAAGAAGCGCCAAACGTTCGCTGAAATCGTCGACGATGCCCGGGTGATTCACCATGGCCGCCAACAGGATACGCCAGCGCTTGTCGGCCAGGTCCATGGCCGGGCTGCGCGCGGTTTCGCCGCTGGGCACCCGCAGATGCTCCCCGGGCATGGGAGGGGTGAATTTGCGCCCGGGCTGCCAGGGGCGGGGGGCGGACCGGGCGCCGCCCTGGCCGGGCCGTCGCGCCAGGGCCTGCCACGCCGCCCGGTCGGTCTCGCGCAGCCAGCGCCGGTACCGGCCAAGTAGCTGATCGCGATAGATGGTCCGGGTTTCCCGGTGCTCGATCCTGGCCGCGCGCTGCTCCAGCGCCTGCTGCAGGGCCGCCCATTGCTCGGGCGTGCGCGGCTGGCTGGCCTCGGTCTCCAGGCTCCACAGGAAGTCGACCAGGGGCTTGGCCTTGTCGAGCACGTCGCGCATCGCCTGGGGACCCTGGGCGCGGATCAGCTCGTCGGGGTCCTTGCCGGCCTCGATGGTCGCGATCCGGACCGACCGGCCCGGCCCGACCAGGGGCAGGGCGCGCTCGGCCGTGCGCGCGGCGGCGCGCTTGCCGGCGCTGTCCGCGTCGAAGCACAGGATCGGCTCGGGCGCCGCCTTCCAGAGCTGGTCGAGCTGGAACTCGGTCAAGGCCGTGCCCAGCGGCGCCACGGCGTTGGCGAAGCCCGCCTGGTGCAGCGCGATCACGTCCATGTAGCCTTCGCAGGCGATGATCTCGTTGCGCTC
The DNA here is from genome assembly GCA_016792605.1 of Rhodospirillales bacterium. Classification (GTDB taxonomy): domain Bacteria; phylum Pseudomonadota; class Alphaproteobacteria; order JAEULC01; family JAEULC01; genus JAEULC01. The sequence continues at coordinate 7,246 of JAEULC010000084.1, read as the reverse complement.
GGCGGCGACGGCGCGGGCCAGCGAGTAGGCGTAGAGCGTGCGGCCCTTGTCGAACAGCGGCGTGTCGGGCGAGTTCAGGTACTTGGGCTGGGCGTCGCCGAGCGCGCGCGCGCCAAAGGCGATGATCCGCCCGCCGCGGTCGGCGATCGGGAACATCACCCGGTCGCGGAAGAAGGCGAAGGGCGGGCGTCCGTCGTCCGGCCGCTTCAACAGCCCGGCTTCGAGCAGCTGGTCCTCGGTGATGTCCTTGGCCGCCGCGGCACGCTTCAGGGCGTCGCCCGATTCCGGCGCATAGCCGAGGCGGAAGCGCGCGATGGTCGCATCGTCCAGGCCGCGCCGGCGCAGGTAGTCAAGCGCCACGCGGCCCTCCGGCGCGCGCAGGCGGCTCTCGAACCACTGGCAGGCGACCTCGGTGGCGTCGCGCAGGGTCGCCTGCGCCTTGAAGCGCTGGGCCTCCTCCGGGCTCGCGCGCGGCACTTCCAGGCCGGCTTCGCCGGCCAGGCGCTCGACGGCCTCGGGGAAGGACAGGCTGTCGGCGCGCATCACGAAGCCGATGGCGTCGCCATGGGCGCCGCAGCCGAAGCAGTGGAAGAACCCCTTGTCGTCGTTGACGGTGAAGGACGGCGACTTCTCGCTATGGAACGGGCAGAGGCCGGTGTGTTCCTTGCCGCGCTTGGTCAGGCGCACGCGCCGGCCGATCAGCGCGGGCAGCGACACGCGCGCGCGCAGCTCGTCGAGGAAGGAGGGAGGGAAGGCCATTTGAGCTGCGACCCCCTATTGCGGCCGCGGCACCGTCTTGCCGTCGGAGTTCCGGAACTCGATCGCCGACCAGATCACGCGGCTCTCGCCGACCTTCAGCAGCACCCAGCTCTGGCCGGTCTGGCGGTCGACCATGATCGTAGTCTTGTAGGGCTCGCGCGCATGCGCCTCGCGCAGGATGTCCGTGTCGTAGAAATAGACGTCGGTGCGGATCTCGTAGCGCCCGTCCTGCGCGCGGGCCTGCTGGGCGAGCGCGGGCTGGGTCGCGAGGAGGGCGAGGCTGGCCGCGGCGATCAGGCGCATGACGCTCATCTTGCTGTTCCTTCCTGATCGAACCCTTCCCGGCGCGAGGCGACCGAAGGCCGCTTCATCCCGGATTCTGCCTCATCCAAGGCTCTGCTTCACCACGGCGCCGGCCTTGGCCATGTCGATGCTGCCGGCATGGCGCTCCTTCAGCGCCGCCATGACCTTGCCCATGTCCTTGACCGAGGTGGCGCCGAGCTCGGCCACGAGCTCCTTCACCACCTTGGCCAGCGCCGCGTCGTCCATCTGCTGCGGCAGCAGGCCCTGCAGGATCGCGATCTCGGCGTTCTCCTTGTCCGCCAGGTCGGTGCGCCCGCCCTTGACGTACATCTCCACGCTGTCGCGGCGCTGCTTGATCATGTTCTGCAGCATGGCCATGATCTCGGCGTCGCCGATGCCGTCCTTGTTGCCCTTGGCGCGCGCCTCGATGTCGCGCTCCTTCAGGCCCGCCAGGATCATGCGGAAGGCCGATGTGGTGCGCTCGTCGCGCGCCTTCATCGCGTTTTTCAGCGAGTCGGTGATGGTCTGCCGCAACATCGGCTGGGATCGCCTGCTGGGAAAAAACCGAGGCTACAGCGATTCGGCCCCCATGGCAAACCCCGAATTAGGTGTAACCTGTTGAAAACTCGCCCATTTTAGAGTCCGGGTGGGGTTGACGGCGGCACGCTGTTTGCTTTACAAGGCGGCCATCCAGACGTTGGGCGCATCCAGCCCGCCGCGATCCTCCAAGGATCGGGGCCGTTTCGCGCGCCGACGCAACGCTGCGATCCGCCGTTCAAGGAGTCCCGCCATGTCCGCATCCGCGACGCCGACCGTCCACGCCGGCCCCAAAGCCGCGCGGGCCGCGTCGCGACGCCCGGCCATGGAACGTCCGCCGGGCGCCACGGCCGCCCTTGTCCTCTCCGACGGCACGATCTTCTGGGGCGCCGGCATCGGCGCCCGGCGCACGGTGGTGGGCGAGGTCTGCTTCAACACCTCGATCACCGGCTACCAGGAGATCATGACCGATCCGTCCTACGCCGGGCAGATCATCAACTTCACCTTCCCGCATGTCGGCAATGTCGGCGCCAATGCCGAGGACATCGAGACCGGGACGCCCGCCGCGCTCGGCTGCGTGCTGCGCCAGGCGATCACCGAGCCGTCGAACTACCGCGCGACCAGGAACTTCAACGACTGGCTGGTGTCGAACAACCTGCCGGGCGTCACCGGCGTCGACACGCGGCGCCTGACGCGGCTGATCCGCGACCAGGGTCCACCCAACGGCGCGCTGTGCTTCGCCGCCGCCGGCAGGGAGGACGAGGACCTGGCGCCTGTTCGGCTGCAGAAGGTCGCGGTGGAATGGCCGGGCCTCGAGGGCATGGACCTGGCGAAGGACGTGAGCTGCCGCCAGACCTACAGCTGGACCGAGACCGGCTGGCGCTTCGGCCAGGGCTACGGGACGCTGGAGAAGCCCGCCTACCACGTGGTCGCGATCGACTACGGCATCAAGCGCAACATCCTGCGCTGCCTCGCCGACGCGGGCTGCCGCGTGACCGTGGTGCCGGCCAACGCGACGGCCGAGGATGTGCTGCGCCACAAGCCCGACGGCATCTTCCTCGCCAATGGCCCGGGCGATCCGGCGGCGACCGGCGAGTATGCCGTGCCGACGATTCGGAAGCTGGTCGATACCGGCCTGCCGATCTTCGGCATCTGCCTCGGCCACCAGATGCTGGGCTTGGCGCTGGGCGGCAAGACGGCGAAGATGGACCGCGGCCATCGCGGCGCCAACCATCCGGTGAAGGACCTGGAGACCGGCAAGGTCGAGATCACCAGCCAGAATCACGGCTTCGTGGTGGTGCCGGAATCGCTGCCGAAGAACGTCACCAAGACCCATGTCTCGCTGTTCGACGGCTCGCTCGAGGGCCTGAAGCTCGAGGACAAGCCGGTCTTCTCGGTGCAGTACCATCCCGAGGCCTCGCCCGGCCCGCGCGACAGCCACTACCTGTTCAAGCGCTTCATCGGGCTGATCGAGAAGAGCAAGCAGAAGAAGTAGGGTCGGCTCCGCGCCATGGACCTCTCGCTAAGCTGGGAGCAGCAGCAGCTCAAGGACACGCTCGGCAAGCTCGTCGGGAGCCTCAAGCCGGGCGCGGACTGGCGCGCGACCTGGGCGCAGCTGGCGGAACTCGGCGTGCTGGGCCTGCCGATATCGGAGCAGAGCGGCGGCGCGGGCGGCGGCGCGGTCGACACGCTTGTTGTGCAGGAAGCGCTCGGGCGCGGGCCGGCGGCGGTGCCCTATCTCGCCTCGGTCGTGCTCGCCGGATCGCTGCTCGACCTTGCCGCGTCGCCCGAACAGCGTGCGCGCGTGCTGCCCACGCTGGCCGAGGGCCGCGTGCTGCCGATCCTGGCGCATTCCGAACGCGCGGCGCGCTACGATCTCGCGCAGGTCGCGACCAGGGCAACGAAGCGCGGCGACGGCTACGTGCTCGACGGCCGCAAGGACATCGTGCCCTGGGCGGCCGAGGCGGACACGCTGGTCGTCTCGGCGCGCGTCGCGGGCGACGTGTCGGCGCGCGACGGCATCGCGCTGTTCCTGGTCGATCCCAGGGCGCCGGGCGTGTCGGTGCGCGGCTACCCGACCGTGGACGGCCATCGCGCGGGCGACGTGAGCCTCGAAGGCGTCGTCGCCGCGGCGGCGGACGTATTGCCCGATCCGGGCGCTGCGCTGGCCAGGATCGAGCAGGCGGTGGACCGCGCCGTGGCGGCGTCCTGCGCCGAGGCCTCGGGCGCCATGGCGGCGCTGCACGAGCTGACCCTCGGCTACGCCAAGACGCGCAAGCAGTTCGGCCAGGAGATCGGCAATTTCCAGGCCGTGCAGCATCGCCTGGTCGACATGTTCATGAGCGTGGAGACGGCGCGCTCGATGGCGTCGCTGGCGGCGATCTCGGCGGATCGCGGGCTAGACGCGCGGCGCGACCTCGCCGCGGCCAAGGCGCATATCGCCAAGGGCGCGCGCTTCGTGGCGCAGCAGGGCGTGCAGCTCCACGGCGCCATCGCCATGACCGACGACTATGTCGCCGGGCGCTACTTCAAGCGCCTAACGGTGCTGGAACAGATGTTCGGCGACGCCGAGCACTTCCGCCGCGTCGTCGCGGAGAACTAGCGCTTCACGCCGACCAGCAGGTGGCTGCCGCTGACCCAGAACATCGTCGCGAAGGCCGGCGCCCAGGAGCGCCAGCCCTGGTGGACGGCGTGCGCCAGGGCGCGTGCCTCCGGATAGGCCTGCAACGCGTCGCCCTGCGGGCAGAAGCCGCGCCACAGCATCAGGCCGCCATGGCGCAGCAGCGCGATGGCCCTGTCGGTGTTGCGGCGTAGCGCGTCGGCGCCCCGGGCGCCGTCGATGAGCAGGATGTCGATGGACTCCGGCGCGGCCTCGTCCCACCCCGCGGCGCCGGCGATCAGCACCGATTGGCCGCGATGGTTGCGCTCGAAATAGTCGAGCAGCGCGTCCTCGTCCTGGATGTCGAGCGATGCCTCCTCGTAGCCGAAGGCGCGGCCGATGGCCTCGACCGGCACGGCGCGGACATAGACCGGCACCTCGGGCGCCGGCGGCGGCGCGTCCTCGCCCGGATGCCGGCGCAGGAGCGCGGTAAGCGAGATTACCGCGGCGTCGTCGCCCGCCGCATCCGCCGATTCGGCGCGCATCGTCGTCAGCGCCATCTGGTGCAGGATGAAGCCCGACGCCACGTCGCCGCCCTGCGTATTGCGCAGGACGATGTCGTAGCGTTCCTGTCCCGGCGGGCAGGGAATCTTCACCGTCCAGGGCTCGGCGCGCTGCGGCAGATGCTGCTCGAGCCCGACGAAGTTGCGCAGGTCCTGCGCCATCAGCCCGACGCCGACGCGGCCCTTCTGCACCGACACGACCAGCTCGACCGCGGGCAGGCTGCCTTGCGGAAGGTCGCCGAGCGCCTGGTGCAGCGTCGCCGACGCCAGCGTTCCCTGCAGCGCGAATGACCAGAAGGCCGGGTCGGTCTGCACGCGGAGCGCGGGACCGTCGGGCGTGCCGACGGCGTCGAGCGTCGTCGCGCCGTGGCGCTTGAATCCGCCCGGCGCCAGGGCGATCGGCAGTCGCGGCGGCAGGGCATCGACCAGCGCCGCGGCGGCCGCTCGGTCCGGCGGCGCGTCCAGCCGAAGGTCGAACCAAGCATAGTCGTCGTCGTAGTAGGTGAAGGCGAGCAGCGGCTGGAACGCCAGCGGCGCGAAGCGGTCGCGCAGCCGCGCGAGGTCGTACCACTCCGCCCATTGCGTCGCCTCGCCGTCCGTCGCCTTGCCCCAGTCGGAGAACGGCAGGCGGCCCTCGCGCGTCCAGCGCTCGCGCGTGTAGCACAGCTCGACCCAGCGGCCGCCCGGCTTCAGGTGCGACGCCAGCGCCAGCGTCTCGCGGCGCGAGAACGCGAACGGCACGTGGATCATCGAGCCGTTGCAGTAGATGAAGTCGAAGCCGTCGGGGATCCGGTCGAGCGCGCCGAGGTCGTCGATATAGGTCATGCCCTCGCAGTCCAGCCCCGAGGCGTCGAGGATCCGGCGGATGAGCTTCAGGTTGCTCGGCACGATGTCGGCGAAATGCCACTTGGCGCCGTTGCGGATGAAGTGGACGCCGTCGACGCCGCAGCCGCTGCCGATCTCCAGCACGCGCTTGCCGCGGAACTGGTCGCGGTAGAGATCCTGGTACCAGCCGCGCGTCGCGTAGCCCGGCCCGGTGCTGGTCTCGGCCCACACCGACTCCCAGTAGTCGCGCAGCTCCCAGTCCGCGAGCTGCAGCAGCTTGGTCGTGTCGGCGCGGTCGTAGATGCCGGCCGGCACCTCCTTCCACTTCTCGCGCAAGAGGTCGAACAGCGCGCGGCCGCGATCGACGGGGGCGAGCGCGGCGGCGTCGGCGACGGGCGAGGTGACAAGCGGCGGAACGGCGTGGGCGGCGGTCATGGCTACTCCCTCGACGCCAAGCGTGGCGCCGACCAAGCAATACAGCCGCGGCTCTTAAGATTTACTTTACCGTAAAATATAAAGGAAAATCATATGGTTGAGGCGCGTCTTCGCGCCTACTCCGTCCTTAGTCGTCATGGCCGGGCTTGACCCGGCCATCCACGCTTCCTGCGTGACAAGTAAACGGCGTGGTTGGCCGAACATCGGAGGCCGGCCATGATGAATGAGGAGGGTCCAGAGGAGGCAGGATCAATTCGGCGGGATGGCGCCGGTCCGCTCAACGATCATCCGGTAGTGCTCGACCCGCCGGTGCTTGGCGAAGTTGAAGGTCGAGTTCTTGTAGGACAGGCCGAGGTCGAGGTCGCAGCGCGCCACCACCAGCTCGTCGGCGTTGCTGGATGCGCGGGCGACGATCTCGCCCGTGGGCGCCACGATCACGCTGCCGGCGATCTGGTCGACGCCCTCCTCGATGCCGCCCTTGGCGACGCCGATCACCCAGGTGCCGTTCTGGTACGCGCCGGCCTGCATGCTGAGCTCGTTGTGGAACTGGCCGAGGCGGTCGTGCTCGGGCGTGAAGGGATGGTGGGTCGGCGTGTTGTAGCCGCAGAAGATCATCTCCACGTCCTGCAGGCCCAGCACGCGGTAGGACTCGGGCCAGCGCCGGTCGTTGCAGATGATCGTGCCGACGACGCCGCCATAGCCGCGCCAGGCGCGGAAGCCCAGGTCGCCGACCTCGAAGTAGCGCTTCTCCAGGTTCTGGAACGGCGCGCCCGGCCTGTTGTCGACATAGCCGGGCAGGTGGACCTTGCGGTACTTGCCGATGATCTCGCCCTCCTTGTCGACCAGGATCGCGGTGTTGAAGCGGCGCTTCGTGCCGGTCGAGAAGTCGAGCTCGCAGTATCCCAGGTGGAAGCCGATGCCGAGCCGCCGGGCCTCGTCGAACAGCGGCTGCGTGTCCTTCGACGGCATCTCGCGCTCGAAATAGCCGTCGAGCTCGGCCTCGTCGTCGATGAACCAGTGCGGAAAGAAGGCGGTCAGCGCCGCCTCGGGATAGGCGATGACGTCCGCGCCCATCTTCTTCGCATCGCGCATCAGGAGCAACAGGCGCTCGACCGCGTCGGCGCGCGTGTGCGTGCGCTGGATCGGCCCCATCTGGGCGGCGGCGACGGTGACGATACGCGGCATGCGGCGGAGTCCCCCGAAACTGGCGCCGGTCCTGCTTGCC
>JAEULC010000105.1 GCA_016792605.1 Rhodospirillales bacterium | reverse complement strand
TCGCTGAGCTTGTCGAGATGGCCCTTGAAGTACTCGATCAGCACGCTGCGGTAGGCGGTGCGGCTGGCGGTGTCGCCGAGCGTGTTCAGCTCCAGCACGCAGCGGTCGTCGAGGCCCAGCGCGGTCAGGATGTCCCAGCCGAGCGCGATCACCTCGATGTCGGCCTGCGGGCCGGCGATGCCCAGGAGTTCGGCGTCGATCTGGTGGAACTGGCGCAGGCGGCCCTTCTGCGGCCGCTCGTAGCGGAACATCGGGCCATGGCAGAAGAACTTCAGCGGCAGCTGCTGCTGCAGCCCGCCGGAGATGAAGGCGCGCGCGATGCCGGCGGTGTATTCCGGGCGCAGGGTGACGTTCTCGCCGCCGCGGTCGGTGAAGCTGTACATCTCCTTGGTGACGATGTCGGAGGTGTCGCCCAGCGTGCGCTGGAACACCTCGGAGAACTCGAAGATCGGCGTGGCGATCTCGCCATAGCCGTAGCGCTCGGCGACGGCGCGCGCCGTGTCGATCACCTTGCGGTGACGGCGCATCTCCTCGGGAAACAAATCGTGCGTACCACGCACCGGCTGCAGACCGGACATGCTCTGGGAATCCTAGATGGGTCGCTAGCGCTGGCCGATATGGCCGGCGACGAGCTTTTCGATGTCGAGGGGGATATTACGCCGAACCGAGCCCGAGGGGCCAACCGAGGGCACCGGGCGGCCGTCGACGGTGATCTCCAGCCCGCCGGCGTTGCCGGTGTCGAGCTTCAGGCCGGGGCGGTCGGGCACGGGGAAGCTGTCGCCGGCGCGAAGCACCTGGGCGAAGAGCGAGGTGCCGCGGCCGTCGCCGATCGACACCCAGCTATCGGCGATGGCGCGGACCATGATCCGGGACGGGCCGGCGGGCCGGGCGGTCGCGCCGTCCACGGTCGCGGCCACGGCCGAGCTGGCGCTGATCGGCGGCCGGGCGACCTGTTCGGCCGCGGCGCCCTGCGGCGCCGGCAGGGACTGCTGCATCAGGGCGGCGCTCTGGCTCGGGCGCAGGGGCTCGGGCACCGGCGGCACCTGGCCGTTCTCCGCCTCGTCGGCATCGGCCGAGGCGGCCGCGGCGACTTCGGTCGCGGGGAGGGCGCCGCTCGTGCGCGGACGCCCGCCGACGAAGGGCAGGTTGTTGGTCAGGCCGCTGCTCAGGCTCGCGGCGAAGCCGGTCGACGCCGCCGGCGGCAGGGCCGGCTCGGCCCGCGGCGGGACGGTCACGGTCGGCGCCAGGGCGGAGCTGACGATAGGCGCGGGGGCCGGGGCCGGGCGCGGCGCGGCAGTGGCGTTCTGCGGCGACGGCGTCGCGGCGCGGTTGGTGGCGACGACCTGGGCCGGGGGCGTGGCCGGGCGCGCCGGCAGGTCGATCCCCGGCGCCTCGGTCACCAGCCGGTGGTGCGTCGACAGGTAGTACCACCCGCCATAGGCGGCGACGGCCAGGACCAGCGAAGCGGCGACCAGCGATCCGCCGGGCATCGCGCTCTCGGCGGCCGGCTCGGGGATCACCAGCTCCTGCTGCGCCTCGACGTCGCCCGACTCGATCTTGAAGCGCTCGACCACCTTGTCGCCGTCGAGCCCGAGATGGATGGCGTAGGCGCGCACGAAGCCGACCGCGTAGGCCCGCCCCGGCAGATCCTCGTAGCGGCCATCCTCGATCGCGCGAAGATAGGGTTCGCGGATTCGCAGGTAGCCGGCCGAATGACGGAGTTCCTCGCCGAGGGACTGGCGAGCCTGGCGGAGAATCGTGCCGACGCTCGCCGCGTAGGCGCCGGCCGAATTGTCGCCCGTCGCCGAACCGCCTGCGCGCCGACCCCGATTACGATTCTGCTTCCAAAGCGTCCACATCGTCAGCGAACAATCGCCCACTAGTCTGACGATGGCGGCATGCCATCTGATGGTGAACAGACGCCCCAAGCAAGCGCGCGTAGACGTTCACTTCGCGTCCAACATTTGTAATCGATGCCGTGAATCCGGGCAATCGAAAACGCAGATCAGATCGGCACTTCCTGGTCGCGCGCATAGGTGCGCAGCGTTTCGCGCACGCTGTGTTCGGACGATCGGGACAAGGCGCGAACAAGGGCGGCAAGCGGCTCGATGCGCAGCTTGCGCAGCATCGCCTTGACCGGCCCGATCGACGGCGGCGCCATCGACAGGATGCGGAATCCGAGGCCGAGAAGCGCCATCGCCTCGAGCGGCCGGCCGGCCATTTCTCCGCACAAAGCCAAAGGCTTGCCTGCTTCCGCGGCGCGGTCGGCCAGCTGTCCGAGGAAGGTCAGGACCGGCGGCGAGAGCACGTCGTAGCGATCGGCCAGGCGCGGGCTGCCGCGGTCGGAAGCGAATAAAAATTGCATCAAATCGTTGCTGCCGACCGACACGAAATCGGCTTCGCGCAGCAAGGCCGGAAGCTGGTAGCCGAGCGCCGGCACTTCCAGCATCGCGCCCAGCCGGACGCGCGACGGCGCCTTGCCGCGCACCAGCGCGTGCTCGAGTTCCAGCTCCATGATTCGCCGCGCGGCAACGAACTCCGCGACCTCGGCGATCATCGGGAACATCACGCGCAGCTCGCGCCCCTCGGCGGCGCGCACCAGCGCGCGCAACTGCTGGCGCAGCATGAACGGGCGGTCGAGCGCGATGCGGATCGCGCGCCAGCCCATCGCCGGATTGTCCTCGTGGCCGCTGGTGAAGTAGGGCAGCAGCTTGTCGCCGCCGACATCCAGGGTACGAAACGTGACCGGGCGGTCGCCGGCGCGTTCCAGCACCTGGCGGTAGAGGTCTTCCTGCGCCCGCACGTCGGGAAACGCCGAGCGTACCATGAATGGAATTTCGGTCCGGTAGAGGCCCACGCCGTCGGCGTTGCCGTCCTCGAGATGCGACAGGTCGATCAGCAACCCGGCGTTGATATTGAGCGACACCGATACGCCATCTTTGGATTCTGCCGGCAATCCCCGCAGCTTGGCATAGGAGGCCGCGCGCTCATCACGCTGGCGGATGCCCTGGGCATAGGTCTGCCGCGCCTCCTCGGCCGGGCGCAGCATGACGATCGCCCCGTCGCCGTCGACGATCATCGGGTCCATCGGGTCGACGCGGCTGAACACGTCCTTGACCCTGCCGACCACGGGGATGTCGAGGGCGCGGGCGACGATCGAGACATGCGCGGTCGGCGAGCCTTCCTCCAGCACGACGGCGCGCAGCTTCTTGCGGTCGTAGTCCAGGAGTTCCGCCGGGCCCAGGTTGTGGGCGACCAGGATGGCGTCGTCCGGCAGGTCGGCCGCCGGCTTGGCGCCGTTGCCGCCGGCCAGGTGCATCAGCAGCCGGTTGTTGAGGTCCTCGAGGTCCGACAGGCGCTCGCGCAGATAGTCGTCCTCGATCTGGTTCATCCGCACGCGGGTGTCGTTTTGCACCTTCTGGACCGCCGCCTCGGCGGTCAGGCCGCTGCGAATCGCCTCGCGGATGCGGCCCAGCCAGCCGCGGTCCTCGGCGAACATGCGGTAGGCCTCGAGCACGTCGCGGTGCTCGCCGGCCCCGGCCAGGTCGGTCGCGCCCAGCATCCGGTCGAGCGTGTCGTGCAGTTCCGCCACCGCCGTCCGCAGCCGCGCCAGCTCGATCTCCGGGTCCTCGGCGACCACCCGCTTGATCGCGACGGTCGGCTGGTGCAGCACCGCGCGGCCCATCGCCATGCCGGCGCAGATCCGGACGCCGGTGAGCCGCAGCGGCATGCCCGGCTCCGGCGCGCCCGGCCCGGCGGTGGCGCGCGTCACCAGCTCGCCCGACGCCACCAGCTCCGCCAGGACCATGGCGATGGTCTCCAGCGTCTCGATCTCTTCCTCGGTGTAGTGGCGCATGGTGCGGTTCTGCACCACAAGCACGCCCAGCACGCGTCCCTCGCGCAGGATCGGCACGCCCATCAGCGAGTGGAAGATCTCCTCGCCGGTCTCCGGCCGGTAGGCGAAGTTCGGATGCGCCTGGGCGTCGGCCAGGGCCAGCGGCCGCGCCTCCTCGGCGATGTCGCCGACCAGGCCCTCGCCGACGCGCAGCGTGGTGCGATGGACCGCTTCCGGCCGCAGGCCCTCGGTGGCGCAGAGTTCCAGGATGTCGCCCGAGCGACGGACATAGGCCGAGCACACCTCGGCCACCATCTCGGCGGCGATGATCTTGACCACGCGGTCGAGCCGTTCCTGCGCCGCGCCGGCGCCGGCCATGATGTCGCGCAGGCGCCGCAGCAACTGCCTCGGCACCCCGCCCCATGCCGCCATCTTTTCCATCAGGCGGGGACCCGGACCGCTTGGTCTGAAGGTCTCTCCGCGTGTCGCTTGGCGAGCGCATCGACGGCCTGGGCGACCAGCTCGTCGATGATCTCCTGCGTGGTCTGCTCGCCCGTGACCATGCCGACGCTCTGGCCGGCCATGACCGAGCCTTCCTCGACATCGCCCTCGATCGCCGCGCGGCGCAGCGACCCGGCCCAGAAATGCTCGATCTTGAGCTGGGCCGCCTTCATGTCGAGCTCGCCGCGGTCGACCGCGTCGATGGTCTCGCGCTGGGTCTCCAGGAAGCGCTTGGTCGCGTTGTTGGCCAGCGCGCGCACCGGAATCACCGGGAAGCGCGGGTCGAGCTGGACCGAGGTCACCGCATCGCGCGCGCTGGCGCGCAGGAAGGCCTGCTTGAACTTGGGATGCGCCACCGATTCGGCGGCGCAGACGAAGCGCGTGCCGAGCTGGCAGCCGGCAGCGCCCATCTCGAGGTAGGCGACAATCGCCTCGCCGCGGCCGATGCCGCCGGCGACGAAGACCGGGACCTCGGTGATCGCGGGCAGGATCTCCTGCGCCAGCACGCTGGTCGAGACCGGGCCGACATGGCCGCCGGCCTCCATGCCCTCGACCACCAGCGCGTCGGCGCCGCTGCGCACCAGCTTCCTGGCGATGGCGAGCGCCGGGGCGAAGCAGATCACCTTGGCGCCGCCGGCCTTGGCGCGCTGGATCGCCTCCTTGGGCGGCAGGCCGCCGGCCAGCACGACATGCCCGACCTTCTCGGCCAGGCAGACGTCGATCAGCTCCAGGAGCTGCGGGTGCATGGTGATGACGTTGACGCCGAAGGGGCGTCGCGTCAGCGCCTTGGTGCCCTGGATCTCGGCGCGGAGCTGGTCGGGGTTCATCGAGCCGGTGGCGATGACGCCGAACCCGCCGGCGTTGGAGATCGCCGCCACCAGGTTGCGCTCGCTGACCCAGGTCATGGCGCCGCCCAGGATCGCGACCTCGGTGCCGAGGAAGTCGCGGCCGCGACGCCACAGCCGGTCGAGCTGCAGGCGGGCGGGGGCGTGGGTCATCCTCGTGCCGTCTCTTATGCGGCGTCGAGGCCGTAGGCGGTGTGCAGTGCCCTGAGGGCCAGCTCGGTGTATTCCTCGGCCACCAGCACGCTCACCTTGATCTCCGAGGTGGTGATGACCTGGATGTTGATGCCCTTTTCGGCGAGCGTCTTGAACATGAGCTGCGCCACGCCGGCGTGGCTGCGCATGCCGACGCCGATCACCGACACCTTCACCACGCCCGGGTCCGGCAGCAGCGCCTTGAAGCCCAGTTCCTTCTGCTTGCCCCTGAGCGCCGCGACGGCGCGGTCGAGGTCGGCCTTGGCGACGGTGAAGGTGATGTCGGTATGGCCCTCGGCCGAGACGTTCTGCACGATCATGTCGACATTGATGGCGGCGTCGGTGAGCGGCCCGAAGATGGCGGCGGCGACGCCCGGGCGGTCGGCCACGCTCTGCAGCGTGATCTTGGCCTCGTCCCGGTTGTAGGCGATGCCGCTGACGATTTCCTTTTCCACGATCTCATCCTCATCCACGACCAGGGTGCCGGGCTTGTCCTCGAAGCTCGACAGCACCTGGGTCCTGACCCGGTACTTCATCGCCAGCTCGACCGAGCGGGTCTGCAGCACCTTGGCCCCCTGCGAGGCCATCTCGAGCATCTCTTCGTAGGTGATCTTATCGAGCTTGCGCGCCTTCGCAACGATGCGCGGATCGGTCGTGTAGACCCCGTCGACATCGGTGAAAATATCGCAGCGCTCGGCCTTCAGCGCGGCCGCCAGCGCGACGGCCGAGGTGTCCGACCCGCCGCGGCCGAGCGTGGTGATTCGCTTGTCCGAGCCCAGGCCCTGGAAACCGGCCACCACCGCGACCTGGCCCTGGGCCATGCGCTCGATCAGCACCCGGGTGTCGATGTCCTCGATCCGCGCCTTGCCGTGGGTGTCGTCGGTCATGACCGGGATCTGCCAGCCGAGCCAGGAGCGCGCGTTGACGCCCAGGTTCTGCAGCGCCAGCGCCAGGAGGCCGGCCGTCACCTGCTCGCCGGAGGCCACGACCGTGTCGTACTCGCGGGCGTCGTGCAGCCGGCACGCCTCGGTCACCCAGGCCACGAGCTGGTTGGTGACGCCGGACATGGCCGAGACCACGACCGCGACCTCGTGCCCGGCATCGACCTCGCGCTTCACGCGCAAGGCGACGTTGCGAATGCGCTCCATGTCGGCGACCGAGGTGCCGCCGAATTTGAGCACCAAGCGAGCCATAGAAATTTGCCCCGGATTCCAAAGGGATGACTAGAGTCGCCGGGTTCGGGAACAGCCCCCCGCGACGCGAGAGGTTCATTGCCGGCCGGCGGCGCGGTATCCATACTCAAAGGGCCCCGGGCGCGCAAGCTTGGCCCGCCCGGAAAAGCCCTTGGAAAGCGCGGAAAATCGGCATGGCGGCAGTGGAATCCCTCGATCGCACGATCGACCCCGAAGAGGTCGAGCAGTTCTCGCGCCTGGCCGAGGCCTGGTGGGACCCGGACGGCGCGTTCCGCCCGCTGCACCGGCTGAACCCGGTGCGCCTGGCCTATATCCGCGACCGCATCTGCGCCCGGTTCGGCCGTGATCCCAAGGGCGACCGGCCGCTCCAGGGACTCCGGATCGTCGACATCGGCACCGGCGGCGGGCTGGTGGCCGAGCCGCTGGCGCGACTCGGCGCCGGGGTGACCGGCATCGACGCCAGCGCGCGCAACGTCGGCACGGCGCGCGTCCATGCCGAGGGCCAGGGCCTCGCCATCGACTACCGCTGCGCCGCCGCCGCCGACCTGGTCGCGGCCGGCGAGGCGTTCGACGTCGTGCTGTCGCTGGAGGTGCTGGAGCATGTCGCCGACCGCGGCGCGTTCATCCAGGACTGCGCCCGGCTGATCAAGCCGGACGGGATGATGATCCTGGCCACGCTCAACCGCACGCCCAAGTCCTTCCTGCTCGGCAAGGTCGCGGCCGAGTACGTGCTGCGCTGGCTGCCCGCCGGCACGCATGACTGGCGCCGGTTCGTGCGTCCGTCCGAGCTGGCCGCCGACCTGCGCCACGCGGGCCTGCGCATCGCCGACCTCAAGGGCATCGCCTACAGCCCGCTCTCCGACCGCTTCTCGCTGTCGGGCGACATCGACGTGAACTACATGGCGCTCGTCGAGCGCGCGTAGCGCCGTCGATCCGGTCGATCGTTTTTCTTCATCGCATCGATCATTTCATTCAATTTGCCTAATGGCCGGTCGCGCCCTATTGCAGCGGCCTCGCAAAGGGTGCGGCCAGTCGAAGCAACGCCGGGGACGCTGGGGAATCCAGCCCGCCCGCGGCGAACGGCGCGCCCTTGCGTCCACCTTCAAGGAGAACGCCCGTGAACCGACTTCCGACGATCTGCCTGCTCGTCAGCACCTTGATCGCGCCGGCCGCGCTGGCCGGCGACAAGGCGCGCGGCCTCACCCCGCACGCCGAGACCTGGCTCGCGCCGTCGCTCGCCGACTACAAGGTGCCCGCGCCCGCCAAGCATGCCGAGGCCGAGCTCGACGACGTGCGCAAGGCCGTGGCCGCGCGCAGCGCCGCCGATGCCGAGCGCATCCGCTGGTGGGACACGGGCGGCCCGGCCTATCGCTGGAACGAGATCGCGGTGGGCGAGATGCAGGACCAGTTCGCCACCATGCCGATCGCCGTGCGCCACCTGGCGCTGGTGCAGACCGCGGTCGACGACGCGGTCGCCGCGTCCTTCGCGGCCAAGAAGCAGCATCGCCGCGCCCGCCCGGCGTCGTTCGACGCCAAGCTCGCCACCGCGGTGGCGACGCCGAAGTCGCCGTCCTACCCCTCGGACTACGCCGCCGCCGCGGCCGCCGCGTCCGAGGTGCTGGCCTACCTGTTCCCGGCGCGCGCCGCCTCGTTTGCGCAGATGGCCGAGGAAGCGATGCAGGGCCGCATCGCCGCCGGCGTGGAGTTCCCCGGCGACCGCGACGCCGGCCGCGCGATCGGCCGCCAGGCGGCGGCGCTGGCGATCGCCCGCGCCGGCGCCGACGGCTCGGACGCCAAGTGGACCGGCGCCGTGCCGCAGGGCCCGGGCAAGTGGCAGGGAACCAACCCGATCGCGCCGATGGCCGGCACCTGGAAGACCTGGGTGCTGTCGCGGCCCGACGAGCTGCGCCCGCCGGCGCCGCCCGCGCCCGACAGCGACAAGATCAAGGCCGACCTCGCCGAGTTGAAGCAGTTCCAGCGCACGCCCAAGACCAATCATCGCGCGACCTACTGGGAGGTGTTCGGCGGCGCCCGCGCGCACGGGCTGTGGAACGAGATCGCGCGCACCAAGCTGCTGGAGCACGGCGCCGCCTTCGACGCCCCGGCCCAGGCGCGGGTCCTGGCCGCGCTCAACGTCGCGCTGATCGACGCCGGCATCGCCTGCTGGGACGCCAAGTTCACCTACTGGTACATCCGGCCGCCGCAGCTCGACGCCGAGCTGAAGCCGGTGTTCCCGCCGCCGAACCATCCGAGCTACCCGGCGGCGCATGGCTGCTTCTCCACCGCCGCCGCGACGGTGCTGGCGGGCGTGTTTCCGCGCGACGCCGACGGGCTCTTGGCCCATGGCAAGGAAGCCGCCGAGGCCCGCGTCTGGGCCGGCATCCACTACCGCACGGACATCGACGCCGGCCAGGCGATCGGCCGCCAGGTGGGCGAGCGGGTGCTGGCGCGCGCCTTTGCCGACCGAGCTCCCTGAGGATCCGTCTTCCCCGGATTCCTCCTCCTAGGTTCCCTCGCCTAGGACCCACTGCCGCCGGTGCTCGCCTCGCGCGAGGGCCGGCGGTCTTTTTTCTAGCTGGCGGCCGCGCGGCGGAAGATCGCCTCGACATGGATGTCGGCGCAATCGATCGCGGGAAAGCCCGGGTCGCGGTCGCGGAAGGCGAGGAACAGGTCGGTGCCGCCGAGCATCACCGCCTCGGCGCCCTGGTCCCGGCAGAGCCTGGCACCCGCCTCGAAGAACACAAGGCGATGCGCGTCGGTGACGACGCCGACATTCGCCATGCCGACATAGTTCTCGTGCACGCGGTCGAGCAGCTCGCCCTCGGGCACCACGACCCGCGCGAAGGGCAGGGCGCCGTAGAGCGCGCTCTTCATCACCGTGCGCGTGCCGATGATGCCCACGGTCTTCAGGCCGCGACGCTTGATCTCTTCCGCCACGGCGACGACGCCGTGGACCAGGGGCAGCGGCGAGATCGGCAGCAGGTCGGCGATGCAGAAATGCCCGCCCATCGAGGTGACGGCCGCGAGCTCGGCGCCCGCCGCCTTCAGTCGCCCGATCAGCCCGGCGAAGATGCGGGCCTGCTTCATCGTCTCGCCCGCGCCCAGGTTCCGCCCCATCTCGCCGACATCGGCATGGGCCATGGTCAGCTCCAGCGCCTTGCCCGCCGCCCGGTACCGGTCGACCAGCCCCCGGTAGTAGAAGTCCGTCGCCGCCGGTCCGATGCCGCCGATCAATCCGATATGCATGGCTTCGCCTCGATCCCTGACCTTCAGCATAGGGTATCAGGCGCCGCCGGCCGCCGCCCCCGCAAACCCGTAAAATTCCCTTGGTTGTCAACCGGCCGTCGCGGCCGCGGCGTTCCACCCGCGATAGTCGCGATGGGCGGGGTTCCATCGGCTTATCAAGCAATTAAGCGATTTGTTAAGGAACCTCTGTTTTCGTTAGGCGCTCGCGCCGCAGCCCCCTGGCGCGGCAACGGGATAGAACAATCCGACGGCGGCAGCGTTCATGTTCGGCTTCGCGAAGACCCGCAAACGTCAATACGAGGTCCTGTGCCAGCGCGCAGGCCGCTGGACCGTGGACGGCATTTTCGAGGATCAGCGCCAGGCGATCGCCCGCGCCGAGTCCCTGCTCAGCGGCGACGGCGTCGAGGGCGTCAAGGTCAACAGCCAGCGCGACGGCATGAACGGCGGCATCGTCGAGGAGCAGATCCTTCTGAAGGAGCGGCCCAAGGTCGAGAAGCCGCTGCAGGTCGCCGCCGACAACACGCCGGTCAAGCCGTGCGAAACCCTGGCCGACCTCTATGCGCTCGACAGCAGGATGGCGATCGGCCGGCTGCTGCGCCCCTTCCTCGAGAAGTTCCAGCTGACACCGACCGAGCTCCTGCACACCTATCGCCAGATCGCGCGGCTGGACGGCACCAACAGCCTGACTGCGGCGGCGATCAATCGCGTCGGCACGATCCAGGCCCAGGCGATGAAGGTGCAGGCGCGCCACCGCATCGGCACGCTCGAGCGCCTCGCCACCCAGGCGCGCGAGCTGGCCCGCACGTTCGAGTCCGAGCGCGCCAAGCTGCCGGAGTTCGCCAAGAAGGACCTGGTCCAGCAGCGCAAGCGCCTGCGCATGCTGCTCAAGGACGACTTGCGCGGCGACCACGCACTCAACAGCATGATCAGCCAGTACCTGACCGCATTCCCGTCCTTTCTCGAGAAGTTCGACGCGGTGCTGGCGCTCGCCGGAGCCGAGGACGGCGCCGAAGCCTTCGAGCTGCCCGACGGAATCCTCGCCGACATCCTGGCCCAGCCCGAGGCGCTGCGCGAGCTGTTCGGCGCCCAGCCGACGCTCGCCGCCCATATCGCGCTGGTCGCCGCGACGATCAGCGGCCAGGCGCCGGACAAGCCCTGGCCCGGCGGCTCGCCGCTGCCGCGGCTGAGCGCCGTGATCGCGGCCGGTCTCGCCCCGCAATGCAAGCAGGTGCTCACCTTGCGCATCCAGACGACGCTGGCGTCGAACGTGCCGCTCGACGCCGCGCAGCCCAACGCCGAATCCCAGCTGCTCGCGGACCTGCACCATCGCCTGAACGACGGCGACGGCCTGATCGGCGGCGACGCCACCGCCAAGGTGATCGCGCAGCGGCGCCAGCGCCAGCACGCGGCCCTGCGCCGCAGCCTGGGACTGGAATAAGATGATGGCCACCGACATCCTCGACGCGATCAAGGCACACAAGCTGTGGCTGGAGCAGCGCCGCGGCGGCATCCGCCTTCGGATGCAGGGCGCCGACCTCTCGGGCCTCAGCCTGACCAAGGTCAACCTCAAGGGCGCCTACCTGCCCGGCGCGAAGTTCGAGCATTGCGACCTGAGCGGCAGCGACCTCAGCGACAGCGACCTGTTCTGCGCCAGCTTCGACGGCGCGACGTTGTGCAAGGCGATCCTGCGCGGCTGCGACCTGCGCGGCGCCAGCTTCCGCAAGTCGATCCTGAGCGAGGTCGATTTCGCCACGTCGAAGTTCCAGGGCGGCACGCTGGTGCGCCAGTCGGCGGAGCCGGGCCAGGCCAAGCAGATGGCGATGTCGGGCTCGCGCAGCGGCGCCGACATGAGCGACGCGAAGATGGAAGGCGTCAAGGCCGGCGGGTGCTCGTTCAAGGGCGCGATCCTGGCCGGCGCTTCCTTGCGCGGCGTCGACCTGACCGGGGCTGACATGACCGGCGTCGACATGACCGGCGCCGACCTGGTCGACGCCAACCTGACCAACTGCAACCTGACCGCCGCGGTGCTGGACGCCGCCGACACGACCGGCATGAAGGTCGAGGGCGCGATCATGGAGCATGTGCGCGGGCTGAACCCGGACGACGGCAAGCCGCAGGTCTCGGTGCCGCCCAGCCTGCGCGCCGTGGTCGCGCGCCACGCCACCTGGGTCGCGACCGACGGGCGCCAGGGCGAGCCGGCGAACTTCGCCGACCAGGCGATGAAGAACTCCAAGCTCATCAACCTGGATTTCAGCGCCGCCAATTTCCAGAACTGCAACCTGGCGGGCGCCGACCTGCGCAACTCGCGCTTCATGCTGTGCGACTTCACCGGCGCGAACCTGACCGGCGCCGATTTGCGCGGGGCGGTCCTGCGCGGGGCGATGATGCGCAACACCGATCTCAGCGGCGCCAAGCTCGACCAGGCCGATCTTTCGGCCGCCGACATCCTGGGCACCGACAAGAAGCCGACCGGCCGCACCTGGCCGACCAATCTCTTCGGCGCCAAGCTGAAGGACAGCTCGCTCAACGGCACCAACTTCTCCGGCTCGACCCTGGTCGGTCTCGACCAGACGGGCGTCGACTTCTCCAAGGCCAACCTGACCAACGCGCGGAGGGCGTAGGCGCTGCTGCCGCGTCGTGTCCTGACGAAAAAGGCCGGGGCGATCCCCGGCCTTGCCGTTGCGGCGTTTCAGGTTTTCCCGATCAGCAGTCGTAGTGGACAGGCCGCTGCTTGCGTTCCTCGGCGCGGCGCGACGGGCGGATCGGCCCGATGTCCTCGGCCGGCGCGGCCGGCAGTTCGGCCACGGGCTCGGCGATCTGCGCGGCCTGCTCGGCCAGCGCGCCGGAGACGGTGGCGGTCGTGGCGCTCTTGTCGGGCGCGCCCTGCGCCATCCACGCCTCGAGCATGCGCCGCGTGTCGCAGGCCATCTGGCGCGCCTGGTCCTCGGTGAGGTCGGCGTAGAGCCCGGGC
>JAEULC010000059.1 GCA_016792605.1 Rhodospirillales bacterium | reverse complement strand
GAGCGGGCGCAGATCGAGGGCGGCCTGCTGCGCGACAAGGGGCTGGAGCTGCTGTGGGTCGACGACCCGGTCGACCTGTTCTTCCTGCAGGTCCAGGGCTCGGGCCGCGTCACCATCGCCGAGGGCGGGTCGATGCGCGTCGGCTTCGCCGCGCATAACGGCCACGGCTTCGTCCCCATCGGCAAGCTCTTGATCGACAGCGGCAAGCTGCCGCGCGACAAGGTGACGATGCAGTCGATCCGCGACTGGCTGCGCGCCAACCCGAACGAGGCGCGCGCGCTGATGAACCAGAACCCGCGCTACATCTTCTTCCGCGAGATCGCCGCGTCGGAAGGAGACGGTCCGATCGGCGCGCAGGGCGTGCCGCTGACGCCGGGCCGCTCGCTCGCCGTCGACCGACGCTTCCTGCCGATGGGCGTGCCGCTGTGGCTCGACACCACCATGCCCGGCACGTCCGACAAGAAGCTCCGCCGCCTCATGGTCGCCCAGGACACGGGCGGCGCGATCCTGGGCCCGGTGCGCGGCGACTTCTTCTGGGGCACAGGCGAAGCGGCGCTGGCCGAGGCGGGCCGGATGCGCAGCCAGGGCAGCTACTACCTGCTGCTGCCGAAGGGCGTCGCGGCGCCCTAGGAACCGGGCTTGCCATCCCTCCGCCGCCCCGCCATCTTGCGGCCGGGAGGATATTGTCCATGTCCGTCAAGGGGCCCCGCGTCGGGCTGTTCGTGACCTGCCTGGTCGACCTGTTCCGGCCGACCGTTGGCTTCGCCGCGGTCAAGCTGCTCGAGGATGCGGGCTGCACGGTCGAGGTGCCGCCGACGCAGGTCTGCTGCGGCCAGCCGAGCTACAATTCTGGCGACAGGTCCGACACCAGGGCGATCGCCCGCAACGTCTTCCAGGCCTTCGACGGGTTCGACTACGTGGTGGCGCCGTCCGGCTCCTGCGCCGGCATGATCCGCGAGCACTATCCCGAGCTCTTCGCCGACGACCCCGACACCATGCCGCGCGCCCATCACCTGGCCAAGCGCACCTACGAGCTGGTGTCCTTCCTGGTCGACGTGCTGGGCGTGAAGAACGTGCAGGCGCGCTACGACGGCACGGTCACGTATCACGACTCCTGCTCGGGCCTGCGCGAGCTCGGCGTCAAGGCGCAGCCGCGCGCGCTGCTCGCCGGCGTCGAAGGGCTGGCGCTGAAGGAGCTGCCGGGCGCCGAGACCTGCTGCGGCTTCGGCGGCACGTTCTGCGTCAAGTATCCCGAGATCTCCAACCGCATGGTCGGCGACAAGGCCAGGGACGTGGCCAAGACCGGCGCCGACACGCTGCTCGCCGGCGATCTCGGCTGCCTGATGAACATGGCCGGCAAGTTCACGCGCGACGGCGTCGACGTAAAGGTCCGGCACGTGGCCGAGGTGCTGGCCGGCATGACCGGTGACGTGCCGCCGATCGGGCGCGCCAAATGAGTCTCGCACTAAATCCGACGAGCAAGTCGTTCAAGTCCAACGCCAGCGCGGCCTTGAAGAACGAGACGTTGCAGAAGGCGATGGGCTATCTGGGCTTCGTGGCCAAGCGCGCGGAAGCCGTGAGCCGCCTGCCGGAGTTCGAGCAGCTGCGCGAGCAAGCGCGCGACATCAAGAACCACACCCTGGCGCATCTCGACTTCTACCTTGAGACCTACGAGGAGCGCGTGCGCCGGTCGGGCGGCCAGGTGCATTGGTGCCGCACGCCCGAGGAAGCGCGCCAGACGATCCTTTCGATCTGCCGCTCGGTTGACGCAAAGACGATCACCAAGGGCAAGACGATGGTCGCCGAGGAGATCGCGCTCAATCCGTTCCTCGAGGCCAATGGCGTCGCGCCGGTCGAGACCGACCTCGGCGAGTACATCATCCAGCTTCGCGACGAGCCGCCGAGCCACATCATCGCGCCGGCGATCCACGTGACCAAGGAGCAGGTCGCCGACACCTTTCTGGAGAAGCATGCGGTCTACGGCAAGACGCGCCTGCTCAGCGAGCCGCGCGAGATGCTGGAAGAGGCGCGCGGCATCCTGCGCGACAAGTTTGTGCGCGCCGACGTGGGCCTGACCGGCGCGAATTTCCTGATCGCCGAGACCGGCTCGTCGATCATCGTCACCAACGAGGGCAACGGCGACCTGACGCAGCTCTTGCCGCGCATCCACATCGTGCTGGCGACGCCCGAGAAGCTGGTGCCGAACCTCGAGGACGTGTCGACCATCCTGCGCCTGCTGGCGCGGTCCGCCACAGGCCAGGAATTCTCGGTCTACACCACCGTCTCGACCGGGCCGAAGCGGCCGGAGGACATCGACGGGCCCGAGCAGTACCACGTGGTGATCCTGGACAACGGCCGCACGGCGATGCTCGGCACCGAGTTCCAGGACATGCTGCGCTGCATCCGCTGCTCGGCCTGCATGAACCACTGCCCGGTCTATGGCGCGGTCGGCGGCCATGCCTATGGCTGGGTCTATCCCGGCCCGATGGGCGCGGTCTTGACGCCCAGCCTGATCGGCGTCGACCAGGCCGGCGCCCTGCCCAACGCGTCTACCTTCTGCGGACGGTGCGAAAGCGTCTGCCCGATGAAGATCCCGCTGCCCAAGATGATGCGCCACTGGCGCGAGCGCGAGTTCGACCGGAACCTTTCCGCGCCGGCGGCGCGCGCCGGCCTTGCCGCGTGGTCGTTCCTGGCGCGCCGTCCGCCGCTCTATCGCGCGCTGACCGGCATCGCGGTGAAGCTGCTGGGCCTGATGGGCCGGCGGCACGGCAATCTGGTCAACCTGCCGCTGGCGGGCGGCTGGACCGAATTCCGCGACTTCCCGGCGCCGGAAGGCAAGACCTTCCACCAGGCCTGGGCCGAGCGCGCGGCGCGCCGGCACGGTGGCGCATGACCACCAACCGGGACGATTTCATCGCCAATGTGCGCCGCGGCCTGGGCCGCGGCCCGGTCGACGCGGCGACGCGCCAGGCGCTGGAAGCGCGCCTCAACGGCCACCAGCGCAACCTGGTGCCGGCGCGCGGTCGGGTGACGGGGCGGCAGAAGATCGAGGACTTCGTGCGCATGGTCGAGTATGCGCTGGCGACCGTCGCGCGCGTCAAGGCGGACGACGAGGTGCCAGGCGCGGTCGCCGACTACCTGAAGCAGCAGAACCTGCCTGCCCAGATTCGCATGGCGCCGGACAAGCGCCTCGACGCGATCCCCTGGTCCAGCCGGCCGCTGCTGCAGATCGCGCGAGGCAAGCCGGTGCCGAGCGACGAAGTAGGG
>JAEULC010000083.1 GCA_016792605.1 Rhodospirillales bacterium | reverse complement strand
CTCCAGCCCGCCGATCTGCAGCGCTACCCACACCAGTTTTCCGGCGGCCAGCGCCAGCGCATCGCGATTGCCCGCGCGCTCGCCCTCGACCCCGCGCTGGTCGTGCTCGACGAGCCGCTGTCGTCGCTCGACGTCTCGGTGCAGAGCCAGGTCTTGAACCTGCTGGTGGCGCTGAAGCGCGACCAGGGGCTCAGCTACCTCTTCATCAGCCACGACCTCGCCGCGGTTGAGCATCTCGCCGACCGCATCGCGGTCATGTATCTCGGCCGCGTGGTGGAACTCGCGCCGCGCGACGACCTGCTGCGCGCCCCGGCGCATCCCTACAGCCGCGCGCTGATCGACGCCGTTCCCCGGATCGAGAACGGCCGAAAGCGCCGCAAGCCCCTGGGCGGTGACGTGCCGAGCCCGATCGACCCGCCCCAGGGCTGCGCCTTCCATCCGCGCTGCCCGCGCGCGCAGGACCGCTGCAGGGTCGACCGCCCCATCCTGCTGCCGACGCCCGCGCGCGCGGCGATGCACCACGTCGCCTGCCACTTCCCGCTGGAGAGCGTAGCGTGACGCGCTACATCCTCGACCGGCTGGTGCAGTCCGCGCTGGTGCTGCTGGCGATGTCCTTCGTCATCTACGGGCTGATTGGGCTGATGCCGGGCGATCCGGTCGACCTGATGATCTCGGCCGATCCCAAGATGACCGCCGCCGACGCGGCGCGGCTGAAGGCGCTCCACGGCCTCGACCAGCCGCTCGTCGCGCGCTACGGCCAGTGGCTGAAGGCCGCCGCCAGCGGCGACCTCGGCTACTCGCGCCTCTACGCCAAGCCGGTGCTGCAGGCGCTGGGCCCCGCGCTGCTGTCGACCACGGTGCTGGTCGGCGCCAGCTTTCTTCTGTCGCTGGCGATCGCGCTGCCCGCCGGCGTCTGGGTCGCGACGCGACCCGATGGGCCGGCCGACCGCGCGGTCAACTTGTTCTGCTTCGCCGGCGTGTCGATGCCGCCCTTCTGGCTGGCGATCCTCCTGATCCTGGTCTTCGCGGTTGGCCTGGGCTGGCTGCCCGCCGGCGGCACGCCGACGCGCGGCGATGCCGGCCTTGTCGACTACGCGCGCCACCTGGTCCTGCCGGTCGCGACGCTGACCTTGCTGCAGGTCGGCGGCTACCTGCGCTTCATGCGCGCGGCGATGATCGAGACCCTGCGCCAGGACTATATCAGGACGGCCCTGGCCAAGGGCGCGTCGCCGCGCCGCGTGCTGCTGGGCCACGCGCTGCGCAACGCGCTGAACCCGGTCGTGACCGTGGTCGCGCTCGGCTTCGGCGGGCTGTTCTCCGGCGCGCTGATCACCGAGACCATGTTCGCCTGGCCCGGTATGGGCAAGCTGATCCTCGACGCGATCATGGGCAACGACTTCAACCTGGCGCTCGTGGCGCTGCTGTTCGCGACGCTGCTGATCCTCGCCGCCAACCTCCTCGCCGACCTCGCCTATGCCTGGCTCGATCCGCGCGTCTCGCTGGCCGCGCCGGAGCGCGGCGCATGAGCGCGCTCGCCCTCGCCGCCACGGCCGAGGAAGGCTTCCTGCGGCGACTCGCGCGCCGGCCCCTGGCGGTGGCGAGCGCCGCGATCCTGGCGTTGGTCGCGCTTCTGGCGCTGATCGCGCCGCTTCTCGCCCAGTGGTCGGGCATCGATCCCAACGCCGTTGATCTCCTCGCGCGCTTCGAGCCGCCTTCCGCCAGGCACTGGCTCGGCACCGACGACATCGGCCGCGACGTGCTGCTGCGCCTGTTGATGGGCGGGCGCGTCTCGCTCTTCGTCGGCCTCACCGCAGCGCTGGGGGCGGCCGTCATCGGCACCGCCATCGGCCTGATGGCCGGATACTGGGGTGGGCGCGCGGACGCCGCGCTGATGCGGCTCACCGACGGAGTCATCGCCCTGCCCCTGCTGCCGCTCTTGATCGTGCTTGCCGCCATCGACCTCGCCAAGCTTGGCGTGCCGGCCGAAATCGCGGCCTCGGACCAGGTCAGCCTCTACCGCATCATCGTCATCATCGTGCTGACCGGCTGGACCACGGTCGCCCGCCTGGTGCGCGGCGCGACCTTAAGCGTCCGCACGCGCGACTACGTGCTGGCGGCGATCGGCCAGGGCGCCGGGCCCTGGCGCATCATGGCCGTCCACATCCTGCCCAATGTCGCCGCTCCCATCGTCGTCGCCACGACGCTGTCGGTCGGCAATGTGATCCTGACCGAGACGGTGCTCAGCTTCCTCGGCCTCGGGATCCAGCCGCCCCTGCCGAGCTGGGGCAACATGCTGACCAATGCGCAGGAGCTCCTGACCACCGCGCCGATGCTGGCGATCTGGCCGGGCCTCCTGATCTTCGTCACCGTGATCGCCTGCAACCTGCTCGGCGACGGGCTGCAGGACGCGCTCGACCCGCGCGCCGCGCAGGGCTAGAACCCGCCTGGGAGGACTACAGGATGAAGCTCGATCTGTGCATCGCCGGCGCGACCGGCGGCGTCGGCCTGTGCCTGGTCCGCGCGATCCTGGCGTCGGACCGCTTCAATCTGGTCGGCGCTGTGGCGCGGCGCGAGTCGGGCCGTGACATCGGCGCGATCGCCACGGGCAAGCCCTGCGGCCTCCTGGTGGAGGGCGACCTCTCCGCCGTGCTCGACCGGCACCGGCCCCACGCCCTGATCGACTACACTCATCCCGGCATCATCAAGCAGCACCTGAAGATCGCCTTCGACCGCAAGATCCCTGTCGTGATCGGCACGACCGGCTTCACCGACGCGGACTTCGCCGAGATCGACGCCGCGGCGCGCAAGGCGGGAGTCGGCGCGGCCACGGGCAATTTCGCCATCACTGCCGCGCTGATGCAGCACCTGGCCAAGATCGCGGCGCGCCACGTGCCGCACTGGGAGGTGATCGACTACGCCAAGGCCGAGAAGCCCGACGTGCCCAGCGGCACGGCGCGCGAGCTGGCCGAGGAGCTGGGCCGGGTGCAGACACCCAGGATCGCGCTGCGCGACGACCAGCTCTACGGGCCGGTCGCGGCGCGCGGCGCCAGCTTCGGCGGGGCGCGGGTGCATTCGGTCCGCCTGCCCGGCAATCCCAACATCGTGCAGGCGATCTTCGGCCTGCCCGGCGAGCGCCTGACGATCACGCACGAGGGCTACCAGGACCAGTCGATCTACGTCGCGGGCTCGCTGCTCGCCGCCGAGCGCATCCAGGCGATGACGGGCCTGGTGCGGGGATTGGACACGCTGCTGTTCGGCGACTAGCGCGGCATCGCCACCCAGTAGTCGAGGTCGAGCAGCACCGCGGGATCGGACTTGCCGTCCGCACCTTTGTCGGGAAAGTCGGCACAAGGCCGGTCCTTCGTCGCCACCGTGCGGATACGCAGGGCGCCGATGTCGCCATGGGCGGGCATCGGCGCCGTGTCCAGCACCTCGCTCCAGGCATAGATCGTGTCGCCGGCGAAAAGCGGGTTCACGTGCCGGCCCGCGTTGATCGCCAGCACGCGGAAGGCGTTGCCGAGGCCGTTGAAGCTCAGCGCCCGGGCGGTCGAGATCACGTGGCCGCCATAGATCAGCCGCTTGCCGAAGCGGCTCGATTTCGCCGCGTGGGCGTTGAAATGGACGCGCGCCGTGTTGTGGTAGAGGCGCGTCGCGATCATGTGCTCGGCCTCCTCGATCGTCACGCCGTCGACATGGTCGATGCGATCGCCTTTCGCGTAGGCACCCCAGCGATGCGGCGATCCCGCCAGCGCGTCGTCGTAAAGCCGGCAGTCGAGTTCGCGCGGCAGGCGCAGCGCGTCCACCGCGACCACGGGCACCGTCTCGGGCACGCGCTCCTCGGCGATCTTGGCTGCCTTGTCGCGCTTGTTGACCATCACCCAGCGCACGTAGTCGAGCACCGGCTCGCGGTGCTGGTTGCGGCCTGTCGTGCGGACATAGACCACGCCGGTCTCGCGCGAGGAATTCTCCTTGAGCCCGATCACCGTGGAGGATGCGGTCAGCGTGTCGCCCGACAGGACAGGGGCGAGGAAGCGGCCCTCGGCGTAGCCCAGGTTGGCCACCGCGTTCAGCGACACGTCGGGCACCGACTTGCCGAAGACGATGTGAAACACCAGCAGGTCGTCGACCGGGGCGCGCGGATAGCCGATCGAGCGCGCGAAGGGATCGCTGTTCGGCACCGGGAAGCGCGCCCCGAAGAGCCCGGTATAGAGCGCGACGTCGCCCTGGGTGACCGTGCGCGGCGTCGCGTGGCGGATCTCCTGGCCCAGGCGGAAATCCTCGAAGAAATTGCCCGAATTTGTCTTGGTCATGACGCCATCGCCTGGATCATGTCGTCGAGCGCCACCAGGCGCCGCGCATTCTGCACGTGCAGGGACTCGATCAACTTGCCGTCGACCACGACGACGCCCTTGCCCGCCGCCTCGGCCTCGGCATGCGCCGCGATGATCTTGCGCGCGAAGCCGATCTCGTCGGCCGAGGGGGCGAAGGCGGCGTTGGCCGCGTCGATCGTCTTCGGGTGGATCAGGGTCTTGCCGTCGAAGCCGAGCTCGCGCCCCTGCCGGCACGCCGCGGCGAAGCCCGCGTCGTCGCTGAGGTCCAGGTGCACGCCGTCGAGGATCGCCAAGCCGCTGGCGCGCGCGGCGAGCACGCAGAGGCCGAGGCTGGTCAGCATCGGCGCGCGGTCCGGCGTGTGCGCGGCGTGCAGGTCCTTGGCGAGGTCGGACGTACCCATGACCAGGCAGGCCAGCCGCGGCGTGGCCTCGGCGATCTCGGCCGATTTCAGGACGCCGCGCGGCGTCTCGATCATGCACCAGATCGCCAGGTCCGCCGGCGCCCCGGCCGCGACCAGCGTCGCCTCGGCCTGGCGTACCGCGTCGGCGCTCTCGACCTTGGGCAGCAGCACGGCATGGGCGCGCGACCGCGCCACGGCCACCAGGTCGGCCTGGCCCCAGCTCGTGCTCAGCGCGTTGACCCGGACGACCAGCTCGCGCCGCCCGTAGCCCCCAGCGCGCAGCGCCGAGACGATCACGTCGCGCGCCGTCGCCTTGGCGTCGGGCGCGACTGCGTCCTCCAGGTCCAGGATCAGCCCGTCGGCGGGCAGGCCACGGCCTTTTTCCAGCGCCCGCGGGTTGGACCCGGGCATGTAGAGAACGCTGCGGCGCGGCCGGTCATTCGCGGGCATGCGGCTCCCCTAGGTTGCAACGCCGGCGGGATCGTTCATGCCCCATTTGAGCGCATGCCCCCTATGGCGCATGACTGCCCCGGTGAGGAAAGCATAGCCCCCGGCCCCGACGCCATGATACGCAACCCGACCGGTCCGGCGACAACGAAAAATCACCGTCAGGAAAAGCCCAGGGCCGGTTGCTTCGGGAGCCGGACGCGGGCATGAACATCCTTTCGATCCAGTCCTCGGTCGCCTATGGCCATGTCGGCAACAGCGCGGCGGTATTTCCGCTCCAGCGCCTCGGCCACACGGTCTGGCCGGTCAACACGGTGCAGTTCTCGAACCACACCGGCTACGGCCAGTGGCGCGGGCCGGTGTTCTCGGCCAACGACGTGGCCTCGGTCGTCGCCGGCATCGCCGAGCGCGGCGTGTTCCAGAAGTGCGACGGGGTGCTCAGCGGCTACATGGGCGACGCCGCCATCGGCACGGTGATCCTCGACGCCGTGGCCGCGGTGCGCAAGGCCAACCCGAAGGCGATCTACTGCTGCGACCCGGTCATCGGCGACGTGGGGCGCGGCGTGTTCGTGCGCCCCGGCATTCCCAAGTTCATGCGCGATCGCGCGGTGCCGGCGGCCGACATCATCACGCCCAACCAGTTCGAGCTCGAGTACCTCACCGGCAAGCAGGCGAATTCGCTGCCCGGCGCGATGGAGGCGACGGCCGCCGCCCGCGCGCTGGGGCCGCGCGTCGTGCTGGTCACCAGCCTGACGCGCGAGGAAGCGCCGGGCGACACGATCGAGATGCTGGCGGACTGCGCCGAGGGCACCTGGCTGGTGGCCACGCCCAGGCTCAAGCTCGATCCACTGCCCAACGGCGCAGGCGACGTGGTCTCGGCCCTGTTCCTCGCGACCTATATCGAGACGATGAACGTCGCGCGCGCACTCGCCGACACCGCCGCGCGCATCTTCGCCGTGTTCGACGCCACCCACCGCGCCGGCGGCCGCGAGCTGGCGCTCGTCGCCGCGCAGGAAGAGATCGCCCGGCCGTCGCGCCGCTTCGACGTGATGAAGCTGCGCTAGGGAATCGCGGTCTTTTAGGGAATCTCCGGCGCGGCGTCGCGCGCCAGGGTGACGATCGCCGCCGGCCCGGCCGAGGCGACGTAGGGCACGGGCTTCCCGCCTTCCTCCTCCGCCAGCCGGCGATGGCGGAACCCCAGCTGCGCCAGGCTGTCGAGCAGCATCGCCCAGCGCTGGCCGGCATCGCCGGGCCCGGAATCCGCCTCTACCTGCCAGAGGATCGCGGCGATGCGCTGCTGGGCGAGAAGGTCGAGGCCGCCGGCGACGATCTCGGCCAGGCGCGGCGAGGCGCCGAGATAGAGCACGACCCGGCGGCCGGCGAGATCGGTGCGATCGCCGAGCAGCCCGTCGAGCGTCATCTGCGGCGCCGAGTCCTGGTGTGCGGGAATGGCCTTGGCGCCGAGCGAGGCGCGGACCGTCTCGATAGCCCGGGGCGTCCCGGCCCGCTCGGCGGCGACCCGCAGCGCGGACAATTCCACGGCATCGCCATCGATCGCGATCGCCGAGGGCTCGCCGGGGTGGCGGAGCGCCAGGGCCGAGACCAGCCCCTCGAGCCCCGACCCGACCGCGACCAGCAGGTCGCCCGGCTTCAGGTGCTGGCGCAGGAACCGAACCGCCGCCCGCCGGGGATCGAAGGGCCTCGGAGCGGGAGGCAGCGGCGCGGTAGCCGCATCCGGCGCCGCCATGGCGCGCACGAACAGCGAGTCCGTGGATGCCGTGTCGGCGATGACCTCAGGCACGCCGGCAGCGGACACGACCGGCAAATCGACCGGCGATTCCAGCGGCGCGGGCGGCGGTTCCCCGAGTTGTTCCTCGGGCTGTTGCTCCGGCGGTTCCGGCGGTTGTTCCGAAGGCGGCTCCGGCGGCTGCAAGGACGGTGCGTCAGGGTGGAAGGCGGCGACAGCCTGGGCGACGCGGTCGAAGACGGCGTTCCAGTCGCCCGCCACCTCCTGGCGAAAGAGCGCCAGGGACGGGAACCAGGGCGAGGCCGCGCCGGGCGTGCCGTCGGCATCCGTCCAGCGCCAGTCGGCGCCCGGGGGCAGGACGGCGATGCCGGGCTTGCCCAGAGCGGCGGCCAGGATCAGCACGGCGCTGTCGACCCCCACCACGAGGTCGAGCGACAGGATCGCCTCGGCCGCGTCGGCGAGGTCGGCGAACTCGGCCAAGGGCGTGCGGACCAGGGCTGGGGCCGCGAGGCGCTGGACGTCCTCGGCGGCGGGGCCGGTCTGCAGGCTGTAGAGCGCCACGCCGGGAAGGGCGGCCAGGCGCAGGAAGCACTCGAACGGGCAGACCCGCCCCGGCCGGCCGCGATCCGCCGCCCGGCTGCGCGAGCGGTCGGCCCAGACGACCCCGACCTTGACCGCGTCGGCCTCGGAGCCGGGCGCGAACCACTCCCGCGCCAGGCGGCCCGTCGGCAGGCGCAGATAGGGCAGGTCGCGCGGCACCGTGTCGGGCCGCGTCCCGAACAACAGCGGCAGCGAGTTCAAGGGCACGCGCAGGTCGGTGCGCGGCGCCGCCCGGCCGCCGGGCACGACCAGCGACACGCCGGGCAGGGCCGCAATCATCTGCGCCATCGTCGCCGGCGCCGACACCGTGACCCGGCCGCCGCGCGCCGCCAGCATCGGCACGTAGCGCAGGAAGGTCAGCGTGTCGCGCGGTCCCTGCTCGACCTGGACCAGGATCGACCGCCCGTCGAGCGCCCCGCCGTCCCACAGTGGCGCCTCGGAATTGGCCGGCGCGCCGTCCGGCATGGCGAGCCGCGCCTCGAAGGCGCGGAACCCGGCCGCATAGTCGCCCATGGCCAGAAGCGTCGTCGCGTGGTCGAGCCGTACCTCGGCGCGGTCATGGCCGCCTGAAATGCAGCGGTCGAAATGCGGCAGGGCCTCGCGCCAGCGGCCCAGGTCGCGCAGCAGCAGCGCCATGTTGTAGGACGCGGCATGGTTCGACGGATCGAGTTCCAGCGCGCGTTCCTGCGCCGCGATCGCCTCGTCGCGCCGGCCGAGATCGCGCAGCACGTTGCCGAGATTGCTGTGGATCCCCGCATTGCCTGGATCGAGCGCGATCGCGCGGCGATAGGCGGCAACGGCGGCGTCGAGCCGGCCGGCGGCGCGCAGGACCACGCCGAGATTGACCCAGACGCGCGGTTGCGCCGGATCGGCGCGCAGGATCGCGCTATAGGCCTCGATCGCCTGGTCGTGCTGGCCCTGGCGATGGAGCTGGATCGCCCGGTCCAGCGCGGCGGCAGCGGATTCGGGGGCGGCGGATTCAGGAGCGGCGGAACCGCCTTGGTCGTTCCCGGTTCCAGCCACCATCGGGATCGCGCGCCCGGGCCTCAGGCGGCGCGGTCGTCGTGCTTGCCCAGCATCCCGCCGACCAGGCGCTCGGCGATCTGGACCGCGTTGAGCGCCGCGCCCTTGCGCAGATTGTCCGAGACCACCCACATCGAGAGGCCGTACTCGACCGTCGGGTCCTTGCGGATGCGGCTGACGAAGACGTCGCCCTGGCCGACGCATTCCTGCTGCGTGATGTAGCCGCCCGGCTCGCGCTCGTCGACCACCGTGACGCCCGGCGCGCGGCGCAGCGCGGCGCGGGCCTGCTCGACCGTGATCGGCGAGCGGAACTCGATGTTGACCGCCTCGGCATGGCCGACGAAGACCGGCACGCGCACGCAGGTGGCCGAGACCTTGATGGCCGGGTCGAGGATCTTCTTGGTCTCCTCGGTCATCTTCCACTCTTCCTTCGTCTCGCCGTCCGGCATGAACACGTCG
Organism: Rhodospirillales bacterium; assembly: GCA_016792605.1. GTDB lineage: Bacteria > Pseudomonadota > Alphaproteobacteria > JAEULC01 > JAEULC01 > JAEULC01. The sequence continues at coordinate 14,955 of JAEULC010000083.1, read as the reverse complement.
ATATGCGGGATGCAGTTGAAGGCGATGCGCTTGGTGAACTTCTTCGGCTCGATCGACTGGGTGGAATAGACGTTGCGGGTCTGGTCCCACAGCTCGTCCATCGCATCCTTGCCCGCGCCGGAGACCGACTGGTAGGTCGCGACCACCACGCGGCGGATCGGCGCAATGTCGTGCAGCGGCTTCAGCGCCACCACCATCTGGATGGTCGAGCAGTTCGGGTTGGCGATGATGTTCTTCTTGGTGTACTCGGCGATCGCCTCGGGATTGACCTCGGGCACGACCAGCGGCACGTCGGGATCCATGCGGAACTGCGAGGTGTTGTCGATCACCACGCAGCCGGCCTTGGCCGCCTTGGGCGCATAGACCGCCGAGACCTTGGCGCCGGGCGAGAACAGGCCGATGTCGATGCCCTTGAAGTCGAACTTGGCGAGGTCCTGGCACTTCAGGATGTCGTCCTCGCCGAAGCTGATCTCCTTGCCGACCGACTTTTCCGAAGCGAGCGCGATGACCTCGTCCACGGGGAAGTTCAGCTCGACCAGCGTGTTCAGGATCTCGCGGCCGACATTGCCGGTGGCCCCCACGACTGCGATCCGGTAGCCCATGACGTCCTCGCTTAATTCACATGCCGCCCATACGCGGCAAGAAGATTGCGCCGCAACCCGGCGGCGGGCGATCATTAGCCTGCCTATAACGGTCGATCAACCCGCCTAGAGTGTACGGGAGCCTCCCCCAGAATGCATGCCCTCATCGTCCTGGCCCATCCCGAGGCGAAGTCGTTCAACGCGCAACTGAAGGACGTCGCCGCCGCCACCCTCGAAAGCCAGGGCTGGACGGTGGAGGTTTCCGACCTCTACGCCCAGGGCTTCGACCCGGCCGAGGGGCCGAAGCATTTCCCCGCGCCCAAGCGCCCGGAATGGTTCGGCGCCCAGACCGAGCAGCGCCACGCGGCCGACACCGGGGCCACGAGCCGCGACGTCCAGGCCGAGATCGACAAGCTGGCGCGCGCCGACTTCGTGCTGTTCCAGTACCCGATCTGGTGGTTCTCGATGCCGGCCATGCTGAAGGGATGGATCGACCGCGTCTTCACCTTCGGCGGCGTCTATACCGGGACCAACCGCTACGAGAACGGCCGCTTCCTCGGCAAGCGGGCGATGGTCTCGGTCACCGCCGGCGCGCCCGGCCCCACCTATGAATACAATGGGCGCAGCGGGGAGCTTGGGCTGCTCTTGTGGCCGATGCACAAGAGCCTGGTCTATGTCGGCTACAACGTCCTGCAGCCCTATTTGAGCGCGGGTGTGCAGGACGGGATCAAGTATGACGGCCGCGAGGACGAGATCGCGCGCATCGAGGGCTACAAGGCGGGGCTGGCCGAGCGGCTGCGCCGCCTCGACGCGGTCGAGCCGCTGAAATTCAACAAGATGGCGGACTTCGACGCCACGGGACGGCTGAAGCCGGAATCCGAGGGCTACAGCCCCTTCATCCGGACCAAGCCCTGATCGCGGCCCGGCATATAGAGACGGGACTCGACCGCGCCCGAGCCTACTGGGCAGCCAATCCCTGGACGCCCTGGCTCGGCATCGCGCTGTTCTTCGTGCTCGCCGCCTTCCTGGTACGCCACGCGGTCGGCGTGCCGTCGATCGTCTGGATGAACCACTACGCGCCCGAGGATTTCAAGAGCCTCGACGCGGTGATCCAGCTTCTGACCGCCACAAGGCTTCCGCTGCCGCCGTTGCTGACCCTGGCGGAGATGGCGAACTACCTGCACGACGGCACGACGCGCTGGACCACGGTCTGGATCTACCGCCTGAGCCTGATCGCAGCCTATGTGCTGGCCCTGGTCCTGGCGCGCAAATCGCCGGTGCGCTTCGCCGCCGCCTTCGTGCTGGCACCGATCTTCCTTGCCGCGACGCTGGCGATCCATCCCGCCGGGGCCTGGGTCTACGACATCCTGCAGCCCGCCCTGCTCCTGGGCTTCTTCGCCGCGCTGGCCGCGATCGTGCCGCGCCGGCCCGCCAACGTGCTGCTGGCCCTGATCGCCGGGCTCTGCCTCGGGCTGGCGGAGCTCACCCGGCCGCACATGGTCTACCTGCTGCCGCTGCTGCTCGCCGGCGCGCTGGCGCGCATCTGGCCCAAGCGGACCAGCGTGATCGTGGCCTTCCTGCTGCCCGTCGCCGTCCTGTCGGGCGGATGGCATGTCCACCAGTACGCCAATCTCGGCCAGTTCTCCTGGAGCAACCATGGTGGCTTCAACCTGATCAACGCCTGGCCGATGGTGACGCCGCCGGCGCTGGTGCCGGAAACGCAGGAGCGCGTGGCGCCGGGACGCTATACGCAGATCGACACGCCGGAGCATGGCGTCAACAGCCGGCGGCTGACCCGCGCGGTCCTGGCCTTCGCCTTCGAGAATCCCTGGCGCGCGACGGTGCATGTCGCCGAGCGCCTGTCGATCCTGCTCTCGGCCCCGACTTCCTATATGCGGAGCGAGCCGCGATCCTGGATCCTGCCGCTCTACCAGGTCGCGGCCCGCTATGCCGGGCTCTACATGCTGCTGGCCGGCGGGGCCGTTGCCCTGGCCCTGGTGCTGCAGCCGCGCCGGGCGACCGACCTGCTGGGCAAGCCCGACAACCTGCTGCTGCTCACCGGCGCTTTCTCGATCGTGCTCGTCGCCGTCGCCGACCATGGCGAGGAAGCCCGGTTCCTGCTGATGCTGCTGCCCTTGATGGCGGCCGCGCCCTTCCCGCGCCTCGGCTGGGGCTTGGTGCCGCGCGGCTGGGCGATCGCCGCGGGCGCGGCGGTCGCGGCGCTCGTCCTCGTCGTGCAGGTCGTCGCCACCGGCGCGATCCGCCACCAAGCCGACGTGCGGACGGGCGACTTCACCCTCGCCCGCAACCAGCCGCGGCCGCCGCACAGCGGGCCCTTGCGCGTCCTCGCGCTCAACATTCGCGGCCGGCACTGGGACGACGGCAAGCAGGCCGCGGCGCGGCTGAATGCCTGCCTGGCCCAGGCCGACATCGCCGGGCTGACCGAGGTGGCCGGCAAGGGCTGGTTCGCCGCGCTCTATGGCGGATCGGACCAGGCGGCCCCCTTCGCCCGCGCGCAAGGCATGGACCACGCCTATGCCGCGCGCGAGCGCCGCTGGTGGCGCGACCAGCTCGGCCAGGCGATCCTGACGCGGCTTCCCGGCGGCCGGTTCGAGGCCGCGCCGCTGCCGCGCCGCCTGTCCGACGGCTACAACTCGTGGATGGTCGCGCCGGTCCAGTGGAACCGACAGACGGTCCAGGTGATGACGACCCAGGTCGGCGGCGCCGATGCCGAGCTGCAGCTTTCGGCGCTGCTGGCGGTCTTCGACGCCCTGCCCGCGCCGGCGATCCTGATGGGCGGGCTGGCCAAGCTCGGCGACTACCCGCCGCTCGCCCGGCTCGCGGCCCGGCCCGACACGGTGGCGATCGTCAACGGCGACTACCGCCCCGGCCGGGTCCCCGCCGCCGAATGGATCGTCGCCAAGGGCTTCCGCCAGGCCGCCGCCCGCCGCTGCCCCGGCCCGCGCGACGAGCACCCCGGACTGATCCTGGAACTGGTGGGGCGCTAGTCCGTGGTTCCTTTACCCTTTTCCCGCTAAGGTCCGCGCCCGATGTCGCCGCGTGCCCCCACCGCCGAAGGTCCGCTCTTTGCCTATCGCGCGCGCCTGCGCGAAGGGACGCTGAAGCACGACCAGAACCAGGAGCTGGCGGCGGAGAAGCTGCAGTCGCTGCACAACGCGCTGCGCCACTACAAGCCCAAGCAGGGCACGGGCGGGTGGAAGGAGCGCCTGGGGTTGGGCGGCAAGGCCGAGGTTCCGCCGCAAGGGCTCTACATCCATGGCGGCGTCGGGCGCGGCAAGTCGATGCTGATGGACCTGTTCTTCGCCTCGGCCCCGGTCAAGGCCAAGCGGCGGGTGCATTTCCACGCCTTCATGATCGAGGTGCAGCAGCGCCTGCACGCGGCGCGCGACCAGAAGAAGCCCGAGCCCCTGGCGCCGATCGCCGAGGCCATCGCCAAGGACGCCTGGCTTCTGTGCTTCGACGAGTTCCACGTCTACACCATCGCCGACGCCATGATCCTGGGCCGGCTGTTCGAGGCCCTGTTCGAGCGCGGCGTGGTGGTGGTGGCGACCTCGAACTGGGCGCCCGACGACCTATATAAGGACGGGCTGCAGCGCGAGCGCTTCCTGCCGTTCATCGCCGTCCTGAAAGAGAAGCTCGACGTGCTGCACCTGGACAGCGGCGTCGACTACCGCCTGGCCCGGATGCGGTCGCTCGAGGTCTACCACCACCCGCTGGGGCCGGAGGCCGACCGGGCGCTGGACGACGCCTTCGCGCAGCTGACCGACAACGCGCCGGGCGAGCCCTTGACCGTCGACATACAGGGCGGACGAACGTTGACCCTGCAACGAACGGCCCTGGGCGTGGCGCGGGCGAGCTTCGAGGAGCTGTGCGCGAAGCCGCTCGGCGCCGCCGACTACCTGGCGCTGGCCGGCAGCTTCCACACCCTGATCCTCTCGGGCGTGCCCCAGCTCAACGCCGACCGGCACAACGAGGCCCGGCGCTTCATGGTGCTGGTGGACGCGCTCTACGAGCATAAGGTGAATCTGGTGATGTCGGCCGAGCGGCCGCCCCACGCCCTCTACCCCCAGGGGATCGGGGCGTACGAGTTCCAGCGTACGGTCAGCCGGCTGGTCGAGATGCGGTCGACCGACTATATCGACGCGCCGCATGTCGCGGCATAGGGATTGACGCGCCGCCCGAGCCTCGATTTCACGGAATCTTGCGTCGCCGGGAATGAATCGGGCGGCTAAGCTGTATGCCTATCAATTCGGCAACCTTCGAGGGGGAGAACAACTTCATGCCTGGGGACATCCGTCCGGCCGCTACGATCGCCACCGACTTCAAGTCGGACATCAAGAGCCTGATCCCGGACGCGCCGCTGAGCCGCCGGGGCTTCGTCGTCACCTCGCTGTCCGTGGGCTTCGCCGCCGCAGCCATGCCGGTGCAGGCGCAGACCATGATCAAGACCGACATGTACGGAATCGAGGGCGGCGAGGGAAAGGTCCCGGTCGCCGACGGCACCATCCCCTGCTACTGGGCCGCGCCGACGACGGGCAAGGCCCCGTACCCGACGGTGCTGGTGGTGCAGGAGATCTTCGGCGTCCACGAGCACATCAAGGACGTCTGCCGCCGCTTCGCCAAGGCCGGCTACTTCGCCATCGCGCCCGAGATGTACGCGCGCCAGGGCGATCCGTCGAAGATCACGGAAATTCCCAAGATCCTCTCGGACATCGTCTCCAAGGTCTCGGACAAGCAGGTGATGAGCGACCTCGATGCCGCCGTCGCCTTCGCCGCCTCGACCAAGAAGGCCAATACCGACAAGCTCGCCATCACCGGCTTCTGCTGGGGCGGGCGCGTGGTGTGGCTCTACGCCGCCCACAACCCGAAGCTGAAGGCGGGCGTGGCCTGGTACGGCCGCGTCGCCGGCGCGACCAACGAGATGACGCCGAAGAACCCGATCGACCTCGCCACCGACATCAAGGCGCCGGTGCTGGGCCTTTATGGAGGCGCCGACAGCGGCATCCCGAACGACACGGTCGACGCCATGCGCGCGGCGCTGAAGAAGGCGAACAAGCCGTCGGAGATCGTCACCTATCCCGACACGCCGCACGCCTTCCACGCCGACTACCGGCCGAGCTACCGCAAGGACAAGGCCGAGGACGGCTGGGCCAAGGCGCTGGCCTGGTTCAAGAAAAACGGCGTGGCGTAAGCACCGCGTCCCGCCTGTTAGAACGCTGCGGCCCGCCCTCTACCGGCGGGCCGTTTGCTTTCCGGGGGTCAGCGGACCACGCAGCTCGCGTGGCCGCGCTGGATCAGCTCGCGGCACAGGCCGGTGGCGCGGCCGCGGTCGGAGACGGTGCCGGCCAGCAGGCGGTAGAAGGTTCCCCGGTTGGGCAGCTCGAAGCGCTGGGTGCGCGGCTGCAGCCCGTCCAGGAGGTCGCCGTAGCGCGTGCTGAGGAAGCTCCAGGTTTCCTGCGCCTCCTTGTCGGAGCGCGCCACGGTCAGCTCGAGATTGAAGCCGGCGCGGCCAGGCGTGACATTGGGTACCGGTGCTGGAGCCGGCGGCAGGCCGACCGGCGCCGCCGCCGCCACGCCGCCGCCTGCCGGCGGCACGATCGCTGCCATGCCGGCAGCCGCGGGCGGCAGGGAGGCGATCGCGGCGTAGTCGTCGATCGAGATCGCGAAGTTGATCGACTGCGCCTCGTTCAGGAAAAAGCTGGTGACGCCGATCAGGTTGCCGAAGCGGTCGAACACGCCGCCGCCCGACGAGCCCTGCGAAATCGGCGCCGTGATCTGCACCAGGCGCAGCTTGCCGCGCTTGCGCAGTCCCGCGACCAAGCCGTCGCCCAGGGTGTTTTCCAAGCCCTTGGGCGATCCGATGGTATAGACGCGCTCGCCGACCACAAGACTGGCGAAGGGCCTGACCTGCGCGACGGGCGCCAGGGACGTGCCGTTGACCGTCAGGGTGCACAGGTCGCTGTCGGTATCGGCCCGCCCCACCGCCGCCGGCCGGGCTTGGCCATGGCGCAGCAGGAACACCAGCGCCTTGTCCTTGACCACGTGGCAGTTGGTGATCAATTCGCGATCACTGATCGCGACCGCCGAGCCTTGGTTGATGTTTCGTTTATTCTTAATGTCTTCCAGCGAGGCGACGGCCGCCACCAGATGCACCGAGCCGGCGACGGCGCGGTACAGCTGCTCGGCATCCAGTTCGGCCTGCTCGGCCCGGACCGGGCCCTGGCCCAGGAAAACCGCCAGAATCGCCAGGCAAAGGCCCAGGACGACCCGCCGCTGCCGGGTGCCGAGGCCGGTCCGGCCGCGATTGACGGGGGGTGCCTGCAACGGTATAACGCGCGCCATTTCCGAAGAATAATCAAGGATCGATCCCATGGCCAACCATCCTTCGGCCGCCAAGCGCGCCCGCCAGTCCGTCCGCCGTGCCGCCGTCAACCGGCTGCGCCGCAGCCAGGTCAAGACGAGCATGAAGAAGGTCGAGGCGGCGATCGCCGGCGGCGACAAGGAAGCGGCGCGCGCGGCGCTGAAGTCGGCGCAGCCCGAGATGCATCGCGCCGCGACCAAGGGCGTGATGACGAAGAACGCGATGGCGCGCAAGCTGTCTCGTCTGTCGGCTCGCATCAAAGCCATCTAGCGCCTCGAAATCTTTCGATCGCGATAACGCCGCGCCGGGAAACTGGCGCGGCGTTATGCTTTTTTTTGCAGCGTTGCCAAGCGCGTTTTCATCCTCGTGATGCACGGGCAACAGCGTGGCAAGATTCCGGCACACAGCGGTTGCGATGATGTTGCATTCCGCTGAGACGCGGGGTTACAGTCCTTTCCCTGTCGAGTGCATCGCCGTTCGGTGGTTGCGGTTCGTGCAGGGGTCGCGGAAGATTTTCGACGGTTTGTTGGGACGGTAGTTCGCATCCGGTCCGCATCATGCGGTGGTCGCCGCGGGCCGAAGAAGAGGCCGAGGTGACAAAGCGGTTGGTCCGGATGTGAATGTGCGAATTTGTCCGTTGCTGTCGTCGATTGGGCGCCGCAAGCTTGGATAGATAAGACCACCACGGGGGCAGGGGGCGTTGATGTCAGTGTCGATCGTGTCGGTGTTGCGCCCAACCCTTTCTCTTCGACGTCAGCGTTTGCGAAGCAACTAAAGTTCGGTCAGGGGCGCCGTGCCAGGGCCAGTAGGCCGTGGCGCGGTGGAGGTGGTTGCGTGGCCGCCTTTCGGTAGATGGGGTCAGTAGGAATGTCGAAAGAAGCCGTTGCAGCTTGCTGGGCGCGTATTCGCGGGCGTTTGCGCAGCGAGTTCGGCGACGCGGCCTATCGCAACTGGCTGAAGGCGATGACCCTGGTCGAGGTGCGCGACAGCGTGGTCCGCATCGCGGCGCCCACCCGGTTCAAGCGCGACTGGATTCACAATCATTTCGGCGCCCGCATCCGCGGCCTGTGGCAGTCCGAGGATCCGAACGTCCGCGACATCGAGATCATCGTGATGCCCGAGCGCGCGGGCATGGACGCGGGCGACGACGACGACCTGGGCGACCGGCCGGTCCCGGCGACGCCCGAAGCCACCCGCGAGCCGCACCAGACGCCGCACCAGGCGCCACACCAGGCACGGCCGCCAGTATTCACCTCGGGCGCCGCCGTGGGCGACGAGTCCGAGCCGGTCGAGCGCGTCGACGACATCTCCGCCCGCCTCGACCCGCGCTTCACCTTCGACAACTTCGTCGTCGGCAAGCCGAACGAGCTGGCCTACGCCGCCGCGCGCCAAGTGGCCGAGAGCGTCTCGGTGCGGTTCAACCCGCTCTTCCTCTATGGCGGCGTCGGCCTGGGCAAGACCCACCTGATGCACGCCATCGCCTGGCAGATCCGCAAGCGCCAGCCGAGCCGCAAGGTCGTGTACCTGTCGGCCGAGAAATTCATGTACCAGTTCATCCGCGCGCTCCGGCTGCGCGAGACGGTCGCGTTCAAGGAACAGTTCCGCGCCATCGACGTGCTGATGGTCGACGACGTGCAGTTCTTCAGCGGCAAGGACTCGACGCAGGAAGAGTTCTTCCACACCTTCAACGCCCTGATCGACCAGAACAGCCAGGTGGTGATCTCGGCCGACAAGTCGCCGAACGACCTGGCCGGGGTCGAGGAGCGGGTGAAGTCGCGCCTCGCCTGGGGCCTGGTCGCCGACCTGCACCCCACGACCTACGAGCTGCGCCTGGGCATCCTGCAGTCCAAGGCCGAGCAGGTGGGCGCCGTGGTGCCCGGCAACGTGCTGGAATTCCTCGCCCATCGCATCACGTCGAACGTGCGCGAGCTGGAAGGGGCGCTGACCCGGCTGGTCGCCCATGCCGACTTCGTCGGCCGGCCGATCACGCTCGACTCGGCCCAGGACGTGCTGAAGGACCTGCTGCGCGCCAACAGCCGCCAGGTGACGATCGAGGAGATCCAGAAGCGCGTCGCCGAGCACTACAACATCAAGTTCGGCGACATGCACTCGCCGCGCCGCGCCCGCGCCGTGGCCCGGCCGCGTCAGGTGGCGATGTATCTCGCCAAGGCGCTGACCTCGCGCTCGCTGCCCGAGATCGGGCGCAAGTTCGGCGGCCGCGACCACACCACGGTCATGCATGCCGTGCGCAAGGTCGAGGAGCTGCGCGCCGGCGATGTCGGCTTCAACGAGGATGTCGAGCTGCTGCGCCGGATGATCGAGGGCTGACCGCGGCCAGGCCGCTCCTCCTTTGAACACCGTTGGTTAGGGCGCCATGCCCGGGCATGTCCCGGGCATCCACGTCGTCATGCGGCGCCAGCCTGGGCGTGCCCGGCGACTCGCGCTCGCCCTCATGCCGGACGGATGCCGCACGGTTGCCGCCGCCCCGGCATGGGTGCCCGGGGCAAGCCCGGGCATGACGGGTTGAGGGCTGTTTTCCAGGAAGATTTTCCGCCCCGTTTCCGCCCTTTTTGTCCGCCCTGCAGGCCCGCGAATCCATGCTTGATTCCGGCGTTTCATGGTATACTTCGGCCCCGTTCGCGAGGGGCTTCCGGGTCGACCGTCCCGTCCCCACTTGGCACCTCGGAGCGGGATCGGCAGATAGCCGATAATTCACCCAAAAGTAGTCGAACCACAGCCCCGCCCGCCGGTGATACGGACATGAAGCTGACGATCGAGAGAGCGGCCTTGTTGAAGGCCCTCGCCCATGCGCAAAGCGTCGTGGAACGTCGCAACACGATCCCCATCCTGTCGAACGTGCTGCTGGAGGCCGCCCCGGGCGGCCTGGCGCTGACCGCCACGGACATGGACCTGGCGATCGCCGAGCAGACGCCGGCCGACGTCGCCGTGCCGGGCGCCACCACCGTGTCGGTGCACACGCTCTACGACATCGTGCGCAAGTTGCCCGACGGTGCCCAGGTCGAGATCGCCACGGGCGACGCCGAGGGCGGCGATGCCGGCCAGCTGTCGCTGCGCGGCGGCCGCTCGCGCTTCCGCCTGCCGACCCTGCCGCGCGACGACTTCCCGATGCTGGGCGACAATGCCGAGCTGCCGCACGGCTTCTCGCTGCCGGCCGCCGAGCTGAAGTCGCTGATCGACCGCACCCGCTTCGCGATCTCGACCGAGGAGACGCGCTACTACCTGAACGGCATCTACCTGCACGCCACCAAGGGCGGCAACGGCAAGGCCAAGGACGGCGACAGCCAGCTGCGCGCCGTCGCGACCGACGGTCACCGCCTGGCGCGCTCCGAGACCGCGCTGCCGGCCGGCGCCCAGAACATGCCGGGCGTGATCGTGCCGCGCAAGGCCGTGACCGAGCTCTACAAGCTGGTGCAGGACTCGACCGAGTCCGTCGCGATCAACCTGTCGGACACCAAGATCCGCTTCGCGCTGGATTCGGTGGTGCTGACCTCGAAGCTGATCGACGGCACCTTCCCGGACTACGAGCGCGTGATCCCGGCCGGCAACGACAAGATGATGGAGGTCGACAGCCGCGAGTTCGCCGCCGCCGTCGACCGCTGCGCCACGATCGCGGCCGAGAAGTCGCGTGCGGTGAAGCTGAGCTTGAAGAAGAACGCGCTGACCGTATCGGCCTCCAGCCCCGAGAACGGCACGGCCAGCGAGGAACTGGAAGTCGACTACAAGGGCGGCCCGATCGAGATCGGCTTCAACGCCCGTTACCTGCTGGACATCGCCCAGCAGGTCAGCGGCGGCCGGGCGCGCTTCGCGCTGGCCGACGCGGCGTCGCCGACCATCATCCGCGACGCCGACGACGACGCGGCGCTCTACGTGCTGATGCCGATGCGCGTATGAGCCACAGGTACGCGTGATTCCGGCCGTCGCCACGCCCGAAACCGAAGCTCCCGCCGCCGCCGAACAGGGTTCACCCGCCGTCGGTCCGCTGGCGGTGCTGCGGCTGGCGGTCAGCGAGTTCCGCTGCTACCGCGACGCGGCGATCGAGACCGGCGGCGCCTCTGTCGTGCTGACCGGCCCCAACGGCGCCGGCAAGACCAACCTCCTGGAGGCCGTGTCGTTCCTGGCGCCGGGGCGCGGCCTGCGCCGGTCGGGCCTGGCGGAGATCGAGCGCCACGGCGCCGGGTCGCGCTGGGCGGTGTCGGCGACCGTGACCCAGCCGACCGGGCCGGTCACGATCGGCACGGGGCGCGATCCGGACGCCGGCGAGGACAGCGAGCGCCGCGTGGTGCGCGTCGACGGCCAGGCCCAGCGCGGGCCGGTCGTGCTGGGCGAGCTGGTGGCGCTCAGCTGGCTGACCCCGGCGATGGACCGGCTTTTCGCCGACGGCTCGAGCGCAAGGCGGCGCTTCGTCGACCGGCTGGCGCTGGGCTTCGATCCGGACCACGCGCGGCGCGTCGCCGCCTACGAGCAGGCGATGCGCGAGCGCGCGAAGCTGCTGGAACGCGGCAACGCCGACCCGGCGTGGATCGCGGCGCTGGAGGAGACGATGGCCGGCGAGGGCGTGGCGGTGGCCGCGGCGCGCAAGCACCTGGTCGAGCGCCTGGCCGCGGCCGTGGAAGAGATGGACGGCGCCTTCCCGGTGCCGGGCCTGGCGCTCACCGGCGAGCTGGCGGACTGGCTCGGCCAGATGCCGGCGCTGGAGGCGGAGGAGAAGCTGGCGGCGGGCCTGGCGCAATCGCGCCGGCGCGACGCGGAGAGCGGGCGGGCCTCGGCGGGGCCGCATCGCGACGACCTGAGCGTGACGTTTCGGGCCAAGGGTCAGCCGGCGCGGCTGTGCTCGACCGGCGAGCAGAAGGCGCTCCTGGTCGCGATCGTGCTGGCGCATGCCCGCCTGGTCGCCGCCGAGCGCGGGCGGCCGCCGCTGCTGCTCTTGGACGAGATCGCCGCCCACCTGGACGCCGGCCGCCGCGCCGCGCTGTTCCAGGAGATCGGCCGCCTGGGTGCCCAGGCCTGGATGACGGGCACCGACGAGTTGTTGTTTACGCCGCTGACCGGCCGCGCGCGGTTCTTCCGCGTCGCGGAGGCGCAGATCCAAGCGCGCTGACGGCCGCAAGCGGCAGAGGAGCTGGACATGAGCAGGAAGACCGAGAACGGCGGCGACCACGGCAGCGGAAACGGCGAGGGCCAGACGCCCGCCGCCTACGGCGCCGAGCAGATCAAGGTGCTGCGCGGGCTGGATGCCGTGCGCAAGCGGCCGGGCATGTATATCGGCGACACCGACGACGGCTCGGGCCTGCACCACATGGTCTACGAGGTCGTCGACAATGCGATCGACGAGGCGCTGGCCGGCTACTGCTCGCGCGTCGACGTGACGCTGAACGGCGACGGCAGCTGCACGGTCAGCGACGACGGCCGCGGCATTCCCGTGGACATCCATCCCGAGGAAGGCGTCTCGGCGGCCGAGGTCATCATGACCCAGCTTCATGCCGGCGGAAAATTCGACCAGAACTCGTACAAGGTTTCGGGCGGGCTGCACGGCGTCGGCGTGTCGGTCGTCAACGCGCTGTCGGAGTGGCTGGAGCTGCGCATCTACCGCGACGGCGGCGCCTTCTTCATGCGCTTCAAGGACGGCGAGCCGGAAGCGCCGCTCGCCCGCGTCGGCGACAGCGAGGGCAAGAAGGGCACCACCGTCACCTTCATGCCGTCGCGCAACACCTTCACCATGACCGATTTCGACTACGGCACGCTGGAGCACCGGCTGCGCGAGCTGGCGTTCCTGAACTCCGGCGTCACGTTGCTGCTCACCGACGCGCGCTCGGTCGAGCCGAAGTCGGTGACGCTGCACTACGAGGGCGGCATCGCCGCCTTCGTGCAGTGGCTCGACCGCAACAAGGCCGCCCAGCACGACGGCCCGATCTACATCTCCTCGGAGCGCGACGGCATCACCGTCGAAGTGGCGCTGCAGTGGAACGACAGCTACCACGAGACCATGATGTGCTTCACCAACAACATCCCGCAGAAGGATGGCGGCACGCACCTGGCCGGGTTCCGCGGCGCGCTGACGCGCCAGATCAACCACTATGCCAACGAAAGCGGCGTGGCGAAGAAGGAGAAGGTCGCGATCACCGGCGACGACGCGCGCGAAGGTTTGACCTGCGTGCTGTCGGTCAAGGTGCCCGACCCCAAGTTCTCCAGCCAGACCAAGGAGAAGCTGGTCTCCTCCGAAGTGCGCCCGGTGGTCGAGAACGTGGTCAACGAGCGCCTGCAGCAGTGGTTCGAGGAGCACCCGGCCGACGCCAAGCGCGTCGTCGCCAAGGTGGTCGAGGCCGCGGCCGCGCGCGAGGCGGCGCGCAAGGCGCGCGAGCTCACAAGGCGCAAGGGCGTGCTCGACATGGCCTCGCTGCCCGGCAAGCTGGCGGACTGCCAGGAACGCGATCCGGCGCTGTCGGAAATCTTCATTGTCGAGGGCGACTCGGCCGGCGGTTCGGCCAAGCAGGGACGCGACCGCAAGAACCAGGCGATCCTGCCCCTGCGCGGCAAGATCCTGAATGTCGAGCGCGCGCGCTTCGACAAGATGCTGGGCTCGGCCGAGATCGGCACGCTGATCGCAGCCTTGGGCACGGGCATCGGGCGCGAGGATTTCGACGTCGGCAAGTGCCGCTACCACAAGATCATCATCATGACGGACGCCGACGTCGACGGCAGCCACATCCGCACGCTGCTCTTGACGTTCTTCTACCGCCAGATGCCCGAGATCATCGAGAAGGGCTACCTCTACATCGCCCAGCCGCCGCTCTACCGCGCCAAGAAGGGCAAGTCCGAGGTCTACCTCAAGGACGACAAGGCGATGGAGGAGCACCTGATCGAGGCCGGCGTCGACGGCATGGTGTTCACGCTGCACAGCGGCGCGCAGTCCAACGGCGCCGACCTGCGCGACAAGATCGAGCGCGCGCGCCGCGTGAAGCGCCGCGTGCTGCCGCTGGCCCAGCGCGTCGGCAGCGAGGCGGTGGTCGAGCAGGCGGCGATCGCCGGCGCGCTCAACCCCGAGATCATCGCCGACGCCGAGCGTGCGCGCCAGGCGGCGCAGTACATCGCCAAGCGCCTGAACCTCCTGGAGCCGGAGAACGAGCGCGGCTGGACCGGCGACGCGCTCGCCGACGGCGGCATGTCGTTCACCCGCGTCCTGCGCGGCGTCAGCCACCGCCACGTCATCGACGGGCCGATGATCCGCTCGACCGAGGCGCATCGCCTGGACAGCCGCATGGCCGAGCTGCAGGAAACCTACCTGGGCCACGGCAAGCTGGCGACCAAGGACAAGGAGGTCCGCATCACCGGCCCCCTGTCGCTCTTGGCCGCGGTGCTGGAACAGGGGCGCAAGGGCGTCGAGATGCAGCGCTACAAGGGCCTCGGGGAAATGAACCCCGACCAGCTCTGGCACACCACGCTGGATCCCAATGTCCGCACCCTGCTGCAGGTGAAGGTCACCCATGTCGACCAGGCGCAAGAGGTGTTCTCGACGCTGATGGGCGACCTGGTCGAGCCGCGGCGCGACTTCATCCAGCAGAACGCGCTGAAGGTCGCCAACCTGGACGTCTGAAGACGCCATGACGATCGAGAAGTTCAAGATCGAGCTTACCGACGCCGTGCTGGACGACCTGCGGCGGCGGCTGGACGCGACGCGCTGGCCGGACGAGGTCGCGGGCGCGGCCTGGGACTACGGCACCAGCCTCGACTACATGCAGGACCTGGCCGCGTACTGGCGCAACGGCTACGACTGGCGCCGCCGGGAGGCGGAGCTCAACCGCCTGCCGCAGTTCAGGGCCTCGCTCGACGGGTTGCGCGTCCACTTCGTCCACCAGCGGGGCCAAGGCCCGAAGCCGCTGCCGCTGGTCATCAGCCACGGCTGGCCGGGCAGCTTCGTCGAGATGCGGCGCATCCTGCCGCTGCTCACCGACCCCGCGGCGCATGGCGGCGATG
>JAEULC010000010.1 GCA_016792605.1 Rhodospirillales bacterium | reverse complement strand
GCGCCGGTCGTGGGATCGGGCTGCTGGCCCGCGTGCAGCGCCAGCGTGGCGAATTTCGGATGCTTCGGCGCGACCATGGTCAGGTCCTCCCCTCAGAGTCGCGCGACCCTAGCGGCTTGGCCGGCAGGGTCAAGCGCGCCCCGTGATCTTCGCGAAGTAGTGCTGGCCGAGGCCCTGGCCGGTGCGCTTGTCGTGCGCCAGGAGGAAATGCAGCGCCAGGTCGATCGAGCCCCAGCATTCGTGCAGCAGGATGGCGGTGCGCAGGAGCTGCCCCTCGTCGAGGGCGTCGAGCCTGGTCGGGTCGCGCACGAAGATCGCGTCGGTCCACAGCACCTGGTTGAAGCCGGCGCGGATGTTGCCGCCGAGCAGCATCGGCTTCACCACGCGGCTCGTGAGCGGCTCGAACCTGTGCAGCAGGAAACCGTGCCCGCGCAGCAGGCGCTCGATATCGCCGTAGAGCGGCTGGTCCTTGTACATCGGCACGAACTCGACCTCGGTCTGGACGACCAGCGCCGAGGCGAGCCGCTGCGGCGCGTTCGAGAGCGCCATCAGCTCCGCGCCTTGGATGTCGATCTTGATCAGGTCGACGCCGGCCGTCTCCGGCACGTCGTCGAGCCGCACCGTGTCGACGTCCTCGGTGCGCGCCACGCGCGACCACTCCGGAAACCCGTGGAAGAGGTTCAGCAGGTCGGGATTGGGCGCGAGCAGCGAGGTCATGCCCGGCGCCTGGGTGATGTGCAGCGTGTGGCGCCTGCCGTCGCCGATCGCGTGCGGCAGGTAGGTCTCGCGCGGGCCCTTCTTCTGCTGCAGCACCTCAAGCGCGTCGCGGTTCGGTTCGAATCCGACGACCTCGGCATGGCCCGCGCGCAGCAGCAGGGCATAGGGCGGGTCGCCGTCGATCGGGTTGGCGCCGATGTCGACGATCTTCACCGACGGCAGCGAATCGAGGAGGGAATAGATGGAAGGCTGGGCGGGCGGCATGGTCGCCGCGACCGTACCCACGGGTTCGGTGGGCACAAAGAAAAATCGGGCCGCCGGTGAGGGCAGCCCGAGTTTAGGGAGGAGAAAACGGGATGAGATGACTGAACGATTTCGCTTCCGAAACCGTGATCGCATCCTAGGCAGGCCGCCTTAAAGTGAGGTTAACGCTACTGGGAAAAACGCTTGACCACGAAAAATCCCGCTTTCGGCGGAATCGACGGGTGCCGGGCTGGCTGGCTGATGGTCAGGCTGGCCGCGGACGGCGCCCTGTCGATTGAAATAGTCAATAAATTCAAAGAATTACCTCTTCGCGGCTTGGCCATGACGGCGGTCGACATGCCGATCGGCCTGCCCAACAGCGGCGCGCGGGGCTGCGATTTCCTGGCGCGCGACCGCCTTCCGGCCGAGCGCAAGTCGAGCGTCTTCCTGCATTTCCGCCGCCCGTTGCTGGGCTTTGCCACCTATGCCGAGGCCAATGCCTGGGGCAAGGCCGACGGCAAGGGCCTGGCCAAGCAGGCCTGGTTCCTTTTGCCCAAGATCGCCGACATCGACGCCTGGATCACCCCCGCGCGCCAGCGCCGGGTGCGCGAAAGCCATCCCGAGCTGGTGTTCCTGCACCTCAACGGCGGCACGCCGCTGCCGAAGAAGTCGACGCCGGAAGGGCTTGACGTGCGCCGCCGCGTGCTCCGGCGCCATGGGCTCACGGGCATCGACGCCCTGGCCGACCGGCTCGACCGGCGCAAGGCCAGGCTCGACGACCTGTACGACGCCGCCGCCCTGGCGCTCGCCGCGCGGCGCTTCGCCCAGGGGGAGGGGGTCTGCCTGGATGGCGGCCGCGACGCGCGCGGCCTCCGGATGGAGATCTGGTTCTAGCCGTCCCACGTCCGAAACCCGCCGGGTATCCCGCTGGAGTCTCTTGACCGGAAACAATGTTCGTGTTTTGTTCTTTATCTAACAACACGAGGCGATCGGCGGTGACCGATCGACACGACGATGGCCGGGAGCACGCAGACCGAACTTCCCTTCGCGGCAACCCGCGGCACGCCGATGCAGGCCGCGCCGATCCGGGGCGCGACCGGCGCCAAGCCTGGAAACCGCCAGGCTGGAAACCGGG
>JAEULC010000075.1 GCA_016792605.1 Rhodospirillales bacterium | reverse complement strand
GGATCAGGGAACCGTCATGCCCTTCTTGACCGCCGGCCGCGCCGAGATCGTGTTGAACCAGCGCCTGACGTTGGGGAAGTCGCCCAGGTCCACGCCCTGCCATTCGTGCCGCGCCGCCCAGGGATAGGTGGCGATGTCGGCGATGGTGTAGGGGCCGGCCAGGAACTCGCGCTCCTTGAGCTGCGCGTCCATGACGCCGTAGAGGCGTCGCGCTTCCTTGGAATAGCGCTCGATCGCGTAGGGGATCTTCTCGGGCGCGAAGCGGCGGAAGTGGTGCGCCTGGCCGAACATCGGGCCGACGCCGCCCATCTGGAACATCAGCCACTGCAGCGCCTCGTAGTAGACCGCGGGCTCCTTGGGCAGGAACTTGCCGGTCTTGTCGCCGAGATAGATCAGGATCGCGCCTGACTCGAATACGGCGAAGGGCTTGCCGCCCGGTCCCTCGTGGTCGACGATCGCCGGGATCTTGCTGTTCGGGTTGATGCGGATGAAGTCGCTGGTGAACTGGTCTCCCTTGGAGATGTCGATCGGGAAGACGGAGTAGGGCAGGCCCACCTCCTCGAGCATGATCGAGACCTTGCGGCCGTTCGGCGTTCCCCAGGTGTAGAGGTCGATCATCCCGCTTCTCCTCCTTCTTCTCGTTCCGGGCCGCGTCAGACCGCGGCGAAGCCTTGTTCCAGGTCGGCGATCAGATCGTCGACATGCTCGATGCCTACCGAGACGCGCAAGAGGTCCTGCGGCGTTGGGCTGTCTTGCCCTTCGATCGTGCCGCGATGCTCGATCAGGCTCTCGACCCCGCCGAGCGAGGTGGCGCGCACGAACAGTTCCAGCCGGGCGACGAAGGCAAGGCAGGCCGGCGCGCCGCCCTTGAGCCGCAGCGACAGCATGCCGCCGAAACCGCCCTCCATCTGCTTCTTGGCGACCGCATGGCCGGGATCGCTCTCCAGCCCGGGATAGTTCACGCCGGCGACCTTGGGGTGCTTCTCGAAATGCCGCGCGATCGCCATGGCGGACAGGGACTGCTGGCGCACGCGTAGGTGCAGGGTCCGCATGCCGCGCAGGAGCAGCCAGGACTCGAACGTGCCGAGCACGCCGCCGATGGTCGTGCGCACCATCTTGATGCGCTTCCAGTGGTCGTCGTCCTTCGCGGTCACCAGCGCGCCGGCGAGGACATCGCTGTGGCCGTTAAGGTACTTGGTGGCGGAGTGCATCACCAGGTCGGCGCCGAGTTCCAGGGGCCGGGTCAGCACCGGCGAGGCCGAGGTGTTGTCGACCACCAGCCGCGCGCCGCCCTTGTGCGCGATGGCGGCGGCGGCGGCGATGTCGGTCGTGGTCCAGGTGGGGTTGGCGGGGGTCTCGATCCAGACGATCTTGGTCTTGCCGGGCTTGATTGCCTTCGCGATCGCGGCAAGGTCACCCGTCGCGACGAAGCTGACCTCCAGGCCCCAGGGCACCGCCCATTCGCGCAGCCATTTCGGCATCAGGAAGTAGATGTCCTGCTGCACCACGACGTGGTCGCCGGGCAGCAGGGCCTGGAACACGGCGGCGGTGGCGGCCATGCCCGAGGCGAACAGGGCCGACGCGGCGCCCTTCTCCAGCCGCGTAAGCAGGGCCTCCGGCTGGTCGTAGGCGGCCGACTCGCCCCGCACGTAGATATGTGGCGACAGCAGCTTGTAGTCGGGGCCGCGCGCATAGGTGGTGGAGGGCTGGATCGGCGGCGACACCGCGCCGGTGCCGGGGTCGATCCACCCGAGCGCACGCGCGGCCAGGGTTTCAGGGCGATTTTTCGGCTCGTTGCCAGGGTCGTGGGTCATGCCCCGGCATGGTTAGAGACGGGCCCCGGCAAGGTCAAAGGGATTCGTGGCAGGGCTGCCCGGCTACGGCGACACCTTCCAGGTGCCGTCCGGCTGCTTGCAGACCAGGCCCTTGACCTCGACCTTCGTCCCGTCGACCTCCATCGTGTCGGTGATGTTGCGGCACTCGATCCGGATGGCGACCGGCGGCTGGGCCGAGCGGGCGGTCGCCAGGCTCGGGTCTGGTGCATTGCCGATCGGCACCAGCGCCAGCGTGCCCAGCACCGAGCCCGCCAGCCCGCCCATCATCGCGCCATGGCCGTCATGATAGTAGGGCATGTTCGAGAACGCGGCGCCCAGGAACGCCCCGGCGTCGGCGCCCACCGCGGCCCCGCCGAGCGAGGCGTCCTGCGCCTTGGCCGGCGTGGCGAGGAGGAGCAGGGCGAAGCAGACAGGGGCCAGGCGCATGGCGCTCTCCTGAAGGAACCGGCCGGAGTATAGCCCCGCCCGGGAGCGCTCGGAAGGCGCCGCTAGCCGAGCGACACCTGCGCGGCGGTGATCTCGGCCAGGAGCGTGTCCTTGAGCAGGAAGCTGCCCTGGCCGCTGAAGCTGATCAGCACGTCGGCGCCCTGCTGCGAGAGGTGCGACTGGAGCGCGGCGAAGGTGGTGACGCCGAACCCGGCCATGGCCAGGGTGTCGCCCTCGGCGGCGTTGAAGTCCTGGATCGTGTCGTTCCCGTCGCCGGCCAGCAGGGCGAAGACGTCGTTGTTCGCGCCGCCCTCCAGGATGTCGTTGCCGGTGCCGCCGAACAGGATGTCGGCGCCGTTCAGGCCGCGCAGCATGTCGTCGTCGCCCTGGCCGCGCAGCACGTCGTTGCCGTTGTTGCCGATCAGGGTCTCGCGCCCGCCGGCGCCCACCAGCTCGCCATTGTCGGCGTTGAACCGGCGCAGCACCTCGACGTTGGCGGAAACGAGCGTGTAGTTCTGTAGCAGCACCTCCAGCTGGTCGACGCCGGCATTCGCCCCCTCGACGATGATGTCGGTCGTGGTGTTGACGAAATAGGTGTCGTCGCCCAGGCCGCCGATCAGCGTGTCGCCGCCGCCGACGGCGTTCAGGGTGTTGTTGCCGCTGTTGCCGGTGATCACGTTGATCAGGCCATTGCCCGCGCCGGCCAGGTTGGCCGTGCCGAGGAGAACGAGGTTCTCCACGTTGCTGGCGAGCTGGTAGTTGGCCGTGCTGTGGGTGGTATCGATGCCCTGGGCGGCCAGCTCGACCACGGAGTCGGTGGTGGCGTCGACGACATAGAGATCGTTGCCTAGGCCGCCGAACATCGTGTCCAGGCCGGCGCCGCCGTCCAGTGTGTCGTTGCCGTCCAGCCCGGCCAGGGTGTCCGCGGCGCTGAAGCCGGTCATGATGTTGTCCAGGCCGTTGCCGGCGAAGATCGCGCGCAAGCCCGCGCCGGCATTGTTGGCGATCAGGTTCTCCAGGTTCGCGCCTAGCGTCAGGATGCCGCCGCCGGTCGCCTGGTCGAAGCGGACCGTGTCGATGCCGGCCGCGGCATTCTCGACCAGCACGGTATCAGCCTTCGCGAAATAGATGTCGTTTCCGGCGCCGCCGATCAGCGTCGCAATACCGCTGCCCGTCCGCAGGTCGTCGTCGCCGATATTGCCGATCAGGGTCTGGTTCTGGGTGGCGTTGCCGATCACCTGGGTGGCCGTGGTCCGGGTGACCTGGACGACCTCGACCTCGATCGCCTGGCCCATGGCGTTCTCGAGCGTCGCGAGGTTCACGTTCCGGCTGGCCAGGATCGTGTCGCGCCCCTGGCCGGCCGCCTCCACGATGCGATCGATCTGGAAGTCCGTCGTATCGGCGATCACATAGGTGTCGTCGCCCAGGCCGCCGATCAGCGTGTCGAGGCCGCCGGCGCCGTCGAGCGTGTCGTTGGCGCCGAGGCCGGTGATGACGTTGCCCAGGGCGTTGCCCGTCAGGATGGCCCGCGCCGTGATGCTGGCGCTGTTCGCGCTGAGGTTCTCGAGGTTCGCCCCCAGCGTGTGAACGCCGCCGCCGGTCGCCTGGTTGAAGAAAACCGTGTCGACGCCGGCGCCGGCGTTCTCGATCACCGTGTCGTCAGCGTCGATGAAATACATGTCGTTGCCGCCGCCGCCGATCAGGACCGAGTTGACGCTGCCGGCGCGCAGGTCGTCGTCGCCGAGATTGCCGATGAGAGTCTGGTTCTGGGTGGCGTTGCCGACGAGCTGGGCGCCGCTCGTCCGCGTGCTCTGGATTACCTCGATTTCGGCGGTGCTCGTCGAAAGGAATACATTGGCGCTCGACAGGATCGTGTCGCGGCCGCCGCCAACCGTCTCGACGACCTGGTCGAATCGGCTGTCGAGGATGAAGGTGTCGTCGCCGGTTCCGCCCGTGAGCGTGTCGATGCCCGTGCCGCCGTCGAGAACGTCGTTGCCGCCGCCGCCGCTGAGCGTGTCCACGCCGGCGCCGCCGATCACCGTGTTATCGAGCGCGTTGCCGGTCAGCCGCAGCCCGGCGTCGTTCATCGCGCGCAGGACCTCGATCGATTGCCCTGAACCGAGCGTGTAGTCCACCTTCGCAGCGACTGTGTCCCGGCCTTCGCCGGAGAGTTCCACGACCACGTCCGTGCTGCGGTCGACGATGTAGAAGTCGCTGCCGGTCATCCCGGCCATGGTGTCGGTGCCGGCGCCGCCGTCGATCGTGTCGTTGCCGTCGAGGCCCAGGATCGTGTCGCCTTGGCCCGTGCCGTTCAGGTTGTCACTGCTGCTGGAGCCGATGATGATGGCCATGGCGACCTCCCCCGGGCGCGCTGAAGCATGGCCTGTTTTCTACAGGAGGGAGGGGAGGGGCCCTATGAACTGGGTCACTAATCCGGCTTGGCGAGAACCGGCTAGTCGAGCTCGAAGGC
>JAEULC010000505.1 GCA_016792605.1 Rhodospirillales bacterium | reverse complement strand
ATCGACAAGATCACGATCCTGGAGATCAAGGCCGCACGCATCGCCGACGCGGCGAAGCTGGCCAATATACGGCGCGAGCTGCAGGCGCTGATCGCCGTGCGCGACGCGCAGGGCACGGCGCCGGCGGCGCTCGTCGCCGAGCTCGGTCAGGTCAACGAGCAACTCTGGGACATCGAGGACCGGATCCGCGAGTGCGAGCAGCGCGGCGATTTCGGCGCGGCCTTCATCGAACTGGCGCGCAGCGTCTACAAGACCAATGACCGCCGCGCGGCGCTGAAGCGCAAGATCAACGATGCCATGGAATCCGAGCTCGTCGAAGAGAAGAGCTACCGCGGAAGCTGAACCGACACGGGCGGCACGCCGGTGCGGAATGCACGGCGCATTCCAGCACGATCCTCGCGCCATACCACCGACAAGCCGAAGCGCCCCGCCGCCGCATAGCGCGGAAAGGCGCGGTCGACCAGGCCGCGCCGGACCAGCGCCTTCATGTCGGCCCCGCGGGGCGGGGGTGCCGACTTCACCAGCACCAGATGGTCGGCGCGCAACCTGCCGGCGAGCCATGCGGCGAGGCTGTCCGAGGTCATGTCCCAGGTCTGGGCGATCTGGCGCGCTCCGCGCATGTCGGCAAAGCACATGGCGCCGGGCGACCAGACCGGCGTCACGCCGTCGCGCAGCGCCTTGCGGATCGCGGCGGGCGAGGCGCCGCAGATCATCCGCCCCCGCGACAGGCTTGCGAGCATCAGCCCGTACTGTTCCATCGCCAGGATCGCCATGCGGTGGGCGGCGGCGTCATCGAAGCGCCACCGCGCCTGGGCGGCCCGCACCTGGTCGGCGAAGGGCCCGCCGCCGGGCACGACGACGAGGTCGACGGCGTGCGTCTCGCCCAGCAGCCGGACCCACCGGCGCAGATCGGGCCACCCGGCGAGGCTGCCGCCGAGCTTGACGATCCAGAGCGGACGCTGCGCGGGCCGGCTCAAGCGCCCGAGAGGACGCGCAGCAAAGGCTGGACGGTGGCGGACATGGCCGACGCGCGGCGCTCGATCTCCACGCCCACGGACGCGCCGGGGAAGACGTCGAGCTTCTCGACCGCGATGCGGGCCAGGGCCACGCGCGGATCGGCCATCACCTGATCGGCGATCCGCTCGGCCAGGGTCTCGACCAGCCCGACATGGCCTTCCGCCAGCAGCGCCTTGATGCCGTTGACGATGTCCTCGTAGGACAGGACCTGGCCAAGCTGGTCGGCGCGCATCGCGGCCGCCGGCAGGCGCACCTGCAGGTCGACGTTGAAGCGGATGCGCTGCCTGCGCCCGTGCTCGCTGTCGTAGACGCCGATCTGCCCCTCCAGCACCAGATCGCGCACGAAGACGCGCGTAAGGCCGTCGGCGGCCGGTTCGGCCTGGGCCGCGCCATGGGCCGAGAACTGGCCCGAAAGGATGCGCTGGATCGACATAAATTCTTCTCCCAATCTCGCGCCGGACTATGCCCGAGCCCCGGGTCCTCGGCAAACCCCGTGGATTGCCCCGAATCGCCCAGGACTAGTATGGTGGGCCATGAGCGAACCCAAGCTTGCCGATCTACGGGTGATCCTGCTCGACCCCGACCCCTCCAAGCACCACTTGGAGATGATCCGCTCGGTGTTAATGCTTCTGGACATCGTCCGGATCCGCGATGCGTCGGACACGATGCGCCTGTTCGAGCGCCTGAAGCACTTCGAGGCCGACGTGCTGATCGCCGCCGTGTCGCCCCTGGAAGCCGTCACCCTGGCCGAGGCGGTGCGCCGCCACCCCGAGTCGCCGAACCCCGCCCTGCCGATCGTGATCGTCAGCACGCCGATGACGCCGCAGCAGGTGTCCGGCCTTCGCGACGCCGGCGTGACCGAGATGCTGGTCCACCCGATTACCGTCAAGGCCTTGGCAACACGCTTGGAATCTGCCGTGCTGCACCCTCGGCCGTTCGTCAAGTCGGAGCGGTTCGTGGGTCCCGACCGGCGCCGCCGGGCGGCCAGCCCGCCCGGGCCGGAACGCCGGCGCGATCGGCCGGGCACGAGCCCCGGCGCACCGGGCACCGCCAAGACAGGCCCCGCCTGAACTTTCTGACGGCAATGGCTTGCGGCCCGCCAATCCAATGATAAGACGATTCATATGGTTGGGTAGTGCCCGATCGGGTTCAATCGCTGATCGACTTGCCCGCCATCGGCGTAAGTCCAGATAGAAGTCCGCCATGACACCTGGGAGCCCTTTGCAGCGCCTGTTCCAGCCCCGTGCCCTGATCGCGATCGGCATCGCGCTGTCGGTTGCCGCCATGATGCTGTTCGGGTGGTTCGCCGGGCGGCTGGGCGACGTGACGATGCGCGAGGCCGAGCAGAACCAGGTCAACATGACCCGCATGCTGGCCGAGCACACGACGCGCACGATCGAGGCGACCGACCTGATCCTGCGCGTCGCGGTCACGCTGGTCGGCACGCGCGGCCTGCCGACGGATGAGGCGACGCGCGAGGTGATCCGCCACCGCATCCTGGAGCGCATGGCCAACGTGCCGCAGGTCCGCTCGCTGCTGGTGCTGGACGCCGAAGGCCGCTCGATCCTCGATTCCGCCACCGCCGTGGCCCGCCCCCACGACGCCTCAGACCGCGACTATTTCCAGGTCCATCGCGACCATCCCGACGCCGGGCTATTCGTCGGCGCGCCGCTGGTCAGCCGGCTCAGCGGCCAGCCCATCCTCAGCCTCAGCCGCCGCCTGAGCGCGCCGGACGGGCGGTTCCTGGGCGTCGCCGTCGTCGCGCTGGACCGTCGCTATTTCGAGGAGTTCCACAGCACGCTGAACATGGGCGAGTCGGCCTCCATCGCCCTGCTGCGCGCCGACGGCACGATGCTGACGCGCCAGCCGCCGCGGGCCGGCGCCAGCGACAAGGCACGCGAGGAAATCGCCGCCACCCTGCGGACGCTGAAGCCCGGCCTGCCGGTCAGCCACCGCTCGACCTCGGCCCAGGACGGGATCGAGCGCGTGCGCACGCATATGAAGCTCAACCCCTACCCGATCGCCGTGGTCGTCGCGATCCCCGTGACCTCGATCCTGCAGCCGGTCCGGAACAGTCGCATCGCCATCCTGGCCGCCGGCGCGGTCACCGCGCTGGTGCTGCTGGGCCTGTTCTGGCTCTTGGCGCGGCACATGGCGCTGAAGGACGCGTCGGCGCGGCAGCTCGAGGAAGCCAAGGCGGCGGCCGAGACCGGCTGGCTGGCGGCGGTGGAATCCGACAAGGTGAAAAGCCAGTTCTGGCACGGCATCGGCCACGACCTGCGCGCGCCGCTCTGCGCCATCCAGACCCTGGTCGACCTTCTGATGTCGGGCAAGCCGGGCAAGGTGACCGACGCCCAGCGCACCCATCTCGGCCAGATCGACAAGGCGGTGCGGCTGCAATTCGCGCTGGTCGACGACCTGTCCGACAGCGCGCGGCTGGAGGCCGGCGCGCTGCGGCTCAGCGAACGCCAGTGCTCGTTGCGCGAGATCGTTTCGGAGGTTGCCGCCCTGGCCCGCCCGGACGCCGAGCGCAACGGCCTGACGCTATCGGTCGAGCCCGGCCTGCCCGAGCTCTACCTTTGGGCCGACGACCAGCGCCTGCTGCAGGTGGCGATGAACCTGGTCTCGAACGCGGTGAAGTACACCACCGCCCCAGGCCGCGTCACGATCTGCTACGCCGTGGAGGCGAACGGCGACGTGGCGGTCCGCGTCAGCGATACCGGAATCGGCATGACGCCGCTGGAGGCGCGCCACGCGCTGCGCCCCTATGTCCGCATCGACAACGAGCGCACCCGCGACCAGCCCGGCACCGGGCTGGGGCTGTCGATCGCGCGCGGCCTGGTCGAGCTGCATGGCGGCACGCTGACGATCGACAGCGCGCCCGGCAAGGGAACGACCGTGACCGTCCGCCTGCCCGACGAGCGGGTGCTGGGTGCAATGCCGATGCAGCGCCTGGCGGGCG
>JAEULC010000474.1 GCA_016792605.1 Rhodospirillales bacterium | reverse complement strand
TCGCCCATCCAGATGAACAGCGGCAGGGCGGTCAGGGTCCAGCTCGACGCCGCGCCCCAGATCGTCGTCGCCATCGCGTCGCCGGCCGGCCGCGTGGTGAAGAACACCAGCGCCACCATCGCCACGCCGAGCAGCGACAGGCCGATCCAGACGCCCGAGCCCAAGAGCGCGAACAGGATCAGCAGCAGCAGGCCGAAAAGCTCGAGATCACCCATGCTTCGTCATCGCTCGATATGCGCATCCTTGGCGTCGACTTCCTTGACGAAGGCGCCGCCGCGCGCCACGTCGACCAGCTTCTCCAGCATGGCGATGAACAGCACGGTCGTGCCCAGCGCCATGCCGATCTGCGGAATCCACATCGGGATCGGCACCAAGCCCTGCGACAGCTCGTTGAACTGCCAGGACTGCCAGGTCATCTTGACGCTGTAGAAGGCGAAGTAGCCGCTGAGGAACGTGCCGGCCACCAGGCACCAGAGTTCCAGGCCACGGCGCGGCGCGCCATGCAGCTTCTCGAGAAAGAGCGTCACGCGGATGTGCTCGCCGGACCCGAAGGTGTAGGCGAGCGCCAGGAACGACGACGCGGCCATGCAGAAGCCGCCGAAATCGTCGGCCGAGCGCGCGACATAGCCGAACAGCGCGCCGCCCATCGAATAGAGCGAGCTCAGGCAGACGCCGACCAGGAATACCGCGGCCAGCGCGCCGCAAGCCTGGTAGAGCGAAGCGAGGGCTCGGCGCATGTGGTATTTCATCACTCGATCGGGGAATGCACGTTGCAGGCCAAAAGCAAGGGGGCGGACCCTCGGATCCGCCCCCGTCCCGCTTTCGTCCGCTATTTGCGGTAGGCGTCGACCAGGGCCTTGCCGTCGGCGCCGGCCTTCGCCAGCCACTCCTCGGTCATGGTCTTGCCGAGCGCCTGGAGCTCCTGCTTGAACTGCGCCGAGGGCGGGCCCACGGTCATGCCGTTCTTCGCCAGGGTCGCGACGGTCTCCTTGGCGATCACCTGGCTCGCCGCCCAGCCGGCTTCCTCGGCCTTCTTCGCCTCGGCCAGCACCACGTCCTGGGTCTTCTTGTCGAGCTTGTCGAAGGCCGCCTTGTTGACGATGACGAAGTTCTTCGGCTGCCAGCCCTCGGTGTCGTAGAAGAACTTGAGCTGCTCCCACACCTTGCCGTCGACGCCGGTGGCGCCCGAGGTCGCCATGGCATTAACGCGGCCGGTCGAGAGCGCCTGGCTGAGCTCGGCCGACTGCACCGTCACCGGCTGCGCCTTCACCAGCTCGCCGAGCCGCGCCGTGGCCGGGCTGTAGGCGCGCCACTTCAGCCCTTCCATGTCCTTGACCGAGGTCATCGGCTTGGCGGCATAGAAGCCCTGGCCGGGCCAGGCCACCGCGTAGAGCACCTTGATTCCCTGCGCGTCCAGCTTCTTCTCGACCAGCGGCTTCTGCGCCGCGTAGAGCTTCTTCGCGTCGGCATAGCTGCCGGTCAGGAACGGCACGCCGTCGGCGCCGAAGATCGGATCCTCGTTCTCCAGCAGCACGCCCAGGATCTCGCCGATCTGCGCCTGGCCGGTCTGCACCGCGCGCTTGATTTCCGGCAGCTTGAACAGCGAGGCATTGGGGTGCAGCGTGATCACGAGCTGCCCGTTGGTCGCCGCCTTCACGGCGTCGGCGAATTTCTGCGCGTTGATCGTATGGAAGTTCGTGGCCGGATAGCCGAGCGGCATATCCCACTTGGTCTGGGCCAGGGCCGGCACAGCCGCACCCAGGACAACGGCCGACACGGCCGCCGTCAGCGACAACAAGAATTTCATTCCGAAGCTCCCCTTTCCTGATCGAAGCCGGGCATGGTCCCCACCGGCTTCCGAATGCGGGCCACTGTAACGAACGGCCGGCGCGGGCGGAAGGCCTGGAATCTACGCCTGGACCGCCGGCACGCGCGCCTTGATTTCTGCGGGAATGGCGCCGGCCCGGAGGGCCTCGGGGTTGGCGGGGTCCGAGACGCCCCAGATCCGGGTTTCCTGGCCTTCGACCGCAACCTCGCCGCCGACCCGGATCGTGTGGCCAAGCTCGAAGCTGCGCGAGCCCCAGCGCCGGAGCGCGGTTTCGATCGCCAGCGTGTCGCCGAACCGGGCCGGGCGGCGGAACTGCGCCCTGGCATCGACCAGCGGCATGCCGCGCGTGCCGTAGCGGTCGAACAGCTCGGCCCAGCCCAGCCCGTTCACCTCGAACAGGTTGCGCGCCGCCTGGTCGAACCAGCGGAAGAAATTCGGGTAGTAGACGATCCGCGCCGGGTCGCAGTCGCCCCATTCGACGCGGACGGAGTAAAGCGCGTTGGTCATGTCGCGGCCTCGCCGTAGCGCAGGAACAGGAACTGCGCCCGCCCGTAGCGCCGGGATTCGATGTCCTGGAAGCCGGGCAGATCCTCGATCGCCTCGCTGCTGTCGTGTTCGACGACGACGATCGCGCCGGGCGCGAACCAGCCGCCTTCGGCCAGGGCCATCAGCGCCGGGGTGCAGAGGCTCTTGCCGTAGGGCGGGTCGAGGAAGGCCAGAGTGGCGGGCGCGGTGGCCATGGGAGGCTGCGTCGCGTCGGCGCGCAGGAAGCTCGCCCGCGACAGCTCGTGGAGCGCCTGCGCATTGGCGCGCAGGCAGGTGATCGCCCGCTGGTCGCGGTCCAGGAAGGTGCAGTGGCGCGCGCCGCGCGACAAGGCCTCGAGCCCCATCGCGCCGGTGCCGGCGAAGGCGTCGAGCACCGCGGCCTCCGGCAGCAGCCGCTCGGGCATCTCGGGACTGTGGGCCAGCACGTCGAACACGGCTTGGCGGGCGCGGTCGGCGGTCGGGCGGATGTCGATGCCCTCGGGCGCCAGGAGGGCGCGGCCGCGGTTCCTACCGGCGACGATCCGCACGCGGCTTTCTCCCGGGCCCGGCCTGGCGGTGTTCCGGCCCCTTCCGCTCCGCCCGGCTCTGGTCCGGGCGCGGCTTCTCCTCGCCGCCGCCCTTGGCGCCGAAGCCCAGCTGGTCGCGCAGCACGCGCGGCGGCACTTCCTCGACCTCGCCGCGCGGCAGCAGGCCGAGCTGGAACGGACCATAGGACACGCGGATCAGCCGCGTCACCTGCAGCCCCATCCATTCGCACAGGCGCCGCACTTCGCGGTTGCGTCCCTCGGTCAGGCCCATGACTAGCCACGCATTGAGGCCCTTCTCGCGCTCCAGCACCGCCTCGACCGCGCCGTAGCGGATACCCTCGATCGTGACACCCTTGGCAAGCTGCGCCAGCTTGGCCGGGTCGACCATGCCGTGCACGCGCACGCGGTAGCGCCGCACCCAGCCGGTCGCCGGCAGCTCCAGGTGCCGCGCCAGCGCGCCGTCATTGGTGAGCAGCAGCAGGCCCTCGGAGGTAAGGTCGAGCCGGCCGACCGAGATCACCCGCGGCAGATCCTTGGGCAGGCGCTCGAACACGGTCGGGCGGCCCTCGGGATCGCGCGCCGTCGTCACCAGGCCCGACGGCTTGTGGTAGCGCCAGAGCCGCGTCTTCTCGGGCGCCGAAAGCGGCTTGTTGTCGACCTGGATGCGGCGCGGGTCGTCGACGACGACGGCCGGCGTATCGAGCACCTTGCCGTCGAGCTTCACGCGCCCCTCGGCGATCAGGCGCTCGGCGTCGCGGCGCGAGCACACGCCGGCGCGGGCAATCAGCTTGGCGACGCGCTGGGGTTCCATGCGCTA
>JAEULC010000461.1 GCA_016792605.1 Rhodospirillales bacterium | reverse complement strand
CGTCGTGCCGCAACCCGGGCAGGACGACGTCCTGGACGGCGAGCGCGCATGCGCGACGATCTTCTCCGGGACAATCTCGACACGCTCGACAATGAGGCCGGCAGGGGTCAGGGAATGGCGGCGGTGGCTTTGGCGCATCTTGGCTGGTTCTCCCAAGGGGTAGAACCATTTAGCGCCTCAGTCGCAAAATGCAGCGCCCTGCACCAAAAGTGAGTCAGAGCTGGGATAGGAGGCGAGGATGGTGGCGGCACTAGGCGCAATCGGCGCGCTGCTCGGCGGGGCGGGCGGCGCGGTGGGGGTGGTCGGCAAGCTGGCGGAGGCGGTGTTCCCGATCGTCGACCGGCTGATCCCCGATCCGAACAAGAAGCAGCAACTCATGGCCGAGCTGCTGGAGACCCTGGCCAAGTTCGATCTGGGCCAGCTCGAGGTCAACAAGGCGGAGGCGCAGCACGCCAGCATCTTCGTTGCCGGGTGGCGGCCGTTCATCGGCTGGGTGCTGGGCGTCGGGGTCGCCTATTCCTTCCTGCTGGCGCCGGTGGTCGGCGGCATCGTGTCGATCTGGCGGCCCGGCTTCGCCATGCCGGTGGTCGACGGTCACCTGTGGGAATTGATCTTCGCCATGCTGGGCATGGGGGCTTTGCGCAGCTTCGACAAGCTGCGCGCGACGGATACGAAGGCGAACACGAAGCGGTGATGCTGGCCCGAGTCCCGGGGGGCTGGACGCGGGCGGGTGGCGGTTCTACCGTCGCCCATCCCCGTTCTCCCTTGAGGATTCTCCATGTTGGATCTGTATGTCTGGCCGACCCCGAACGCCTACAAGGTCTCGATCATGCTCGAGGAGATCGGCCGTCCCTACAACGTCATCGCCGTCGACATCCAGGCGGGCGACCAGTTCAAGCCTGAATTTCTCAAGATAAGCCCGAACAACAAGATGCCGGCGATCGTCGACCACGACGCGCCCGACGGCAAGCCGCTGGCGATCTTCGAGTCGGGCGCGATCCTGATGTACCTCGCCGAGACCAGCGGCAAGTTCATGCCGAAGGAACTGCGCCCGCGCTACGAGGTCATCCAGTGGCTGATGTTCCAGATGGGCGGCGTCGGCCCGATGCTCGGCCAAGCGCATCACTTCCGCCAGTACGCGCCGGAGAAGCTCGACTACGCGATCGCCCGCTATACCAACGAGGCCAAGCGCCTCTACGGCGTGATCGACCGCCGCCTCGCCGAGGCGCCGTATCTCGCGGGCGACTACTCGATCGCCGACATGGCGGTGTTCCCCTGGCTGCGTTCCTACGAGCGCCAGGGCCAGAAGCTCGAGGACTTCCCCAACCTCAAGCGCTGGTTCCACGCCATCGAGGAACGGCCCGCGGTCAAGAAGGGGCTCGAGCTCCTGGCCGACCGCCGCCGCGCCGGGCCGATGAGCGACAAGGCCAAGGAGACTCTGTTCGGCGCCACGCAATACGCGAAGCGCTAGGAGGCCAGGCGATGGCGAAGGAAGTCGCGCTCGTCGTCGGCGCCGGCCCGGGCCTCGGCATGGCGCTTGGCAGGCGCTTCGCGGAGGGCGGCTTCACCGTCGCCATCGCGTCGCGCGACCGCGCGCGGCTCGATGCGTCCGCGGGCAAGGGCATCCATGCCTATGGCTGCGACGCCGGCGACGCGGCCTCGGTCGCCGCGACCTTCGACGCCATCGCGCGCGA
The DNA here is from genome assembly GCA_016792605.1 of Rhodospirillales bacterium. Classification (GTDB taxonomy): domain Bacteria; phylum Pseudomonadota; class Alphaproteobacteria; order JAEULC01; family JAEULC01; genus JAEULC01. The sequence goes on along the minus strand of JAEULC010000461.1, from coordinate 3,111 downwards.
CCACGGCGATCCGTCGCTCGTTGTCTACAACGCCAGCGCCATGCTGCGCGGCTCGGTGCTCGACCTCGATCCGGCCGAGGTGCAGCGGGTCTGGCAGATCTGCTGCCTCGGCGCGCTCAACGTCGGGCAGCAGGCGGCGCGGCGCATGGTAACGAAGGGGCGGGGGACGATCCTGTTCACCGGCGCCACGGCCGCGCTCCGCGGCGGCGCCAACTTCGCCGGCTTCGCCATCGGCAAGTTCGGCCAGCGCGCGCTGGCCCAGTCGATGGCGCGCGACCTCGGCCCCAAGGGCATCCACGTCGCCCACGTCATCGTCGACGGCCTCATCGCCGCAGAACGCAACCAGGCCTTCCAGGCCGACCATGGCCCCGACAGCGCCCTCGACCCGGCCGCCATCGCCGAAGCCTACTGGCAGCTCCACCTGCAGCCGAAAAGCGCCTGGACGCAGGAACTCGACCTCAGGCCGTGGGTGGAGAAGTTTTAGTCAACCAAGCCTGGTCTCGGCATCTGCCCGGACGCATCGCTACCGCTGAGCGCCTGATGTTGTTCGGGCGCTAGTCGAAGAATTCTTCGCACCGCCGACGGCGGCCGACAAATCGCAACCCAACTTTGGAGAATTGGAACATGCCTTATTGGCGTGAGCACTCCTCTATTGCCTGCCCGCAGTGCCAGGGCGGCGGTCCGGCGGCCCCTCGCAGCGTGAGCGAGCAGACGGACGCAATCATGCGGCATCTAGCGTCGACTCCGAGCGATTTGGCCGTCGGAAGTTCCGTGCGGCCGGGAACGATGGTTGAGCCAACTTGGCCCGAGCCACTGCCGGCCAAAGGAGCGCCGGATTGGCGCTCGCCTGCTTTCAAGGTCGAGCCTCAGTCCTATCAGCGCGTGGCTTCACCGGCGATGTTTCTCCAGTTGGGAGCACGGGGATTGGATGCTCTGCGCACGCTAGGGCCGGCTGCAGCATCGGCGCTAGCTGCGATCATCAAGTCCTATCAAGATCAACTTGGTCGGCCGCCATCACCGGAGGAGCTAGATAGAGCGCTTAGTGAGCAGACCGGCCCTAGGCCGCCAGATGTCGATCGGGGATCGCCGCCATCTTTGCCGTTGCCTGGATCGGCTAGCGAATATCTTGAGCCGCACGCGATTGGGAAGCATAGGGCATCAAGGTTTGATGAGGAGTGCGACAGACTGCTGGAGATTGATCGTGCGACGTGCAACGCAATTTCACGCCGACGGGGCAAGCAAGCCGCGGCACGCTGCTGGAGGACGGCCATGGATAGACACGCGGAGTGCCGACGCTACGGGTACCCGCCGAGAACGCCACTAGATTCCTGGAATAACTAGTCGCTGAATTTAGAAACCATTTGCGCGAATGGTAGTGCCCTGCTTTGCTAACCTCGGTGGCAAGAAGGGGCATCTTGAGATGGCAATTGCGAGAAACGACCTTGTGGTCCGATTCGACGTTCGGAGCAAGAAGCTGCGACTATATCGCGTTCCTACGGGCTTTCTTCGGGCGAGTGACTTGGCAATTCAGTCGGAAGTACCCATCCAGAATCTAAGAAAACTTGGCTGGAAGAAGGGGGCGTTGATGCTTGGTGAGAATGTTATTTTCGCGCTCGCTGGTGCTTCCAAAGCGATGGAGAAAGCGAAGTAGAGAAGGCAGATCGCGCGCCAAGCCCAGTAAAATGTCGTCGCAAGTCAACGTAGAGCTGATCCGCCAGATACTCAATTCAACTGCCAGCACGGGTAGAGCGTCTGCATCGCGCGCTTGATCGCGGGCGGCGGGCGGTCCTTCAGCGCGTCCTTGTGCTGCTCGCCCCACTGGATCAGGCCGCGCGCCATGTCGACGGGCAGTTTCTCGGAAAAGAGCTGTTCGCGCGGCAGGCAGATGCCGTCGAAGGCCTCGGGGTCGCGCAGCCCCTCGCGCAGCTTCTTGTATTCCGGCCGGTCGGCGAGCTCGGGGATCTTCACCGCGGCGTAGCGCTGGATGTAGAGCGTGAACTGGTCCTCGCAGTAGAGCGAGTCCTCCCGGCAGCGGGTCAGGAAGTCGGCGAAGTCGGCCGGGCGCGTGGGGCGGTAGATCGGTTCTTTCGCGCGGCCCTCGGTCTCGGCGTCGGCGCGCGCGTCTCCCGCAGTCCCCAGCATCATCGGGCCCAGCATCATCGCCAGGGCGAGAAAAAATGTGGCCGGGACTCTTTCGAGGCCCGGCCAATCGAATATAGGGAAGGGTATGAGACGAGCCATTGAATACCTTCGTGGCCTTGGGCGGACCTTGATCCAGATCAATTAGGGGTTGGACAGAATGTCGCAGATCGCGCCCGCGCGGGGCGCGCGGAAGAAGCAGCTCTGCTTGCCCGTATGGCATGCCGGGCCGGTCTGGGCGACGGCCAGGAGCAGCGTGTCGCCGTCGCAGTCGATCGTCAGGTCCACCAGCTTCTGCACGTGGCCCGAGGTCTCGCCCTTGCGCCACAGGGCTTTGCGCGACCGCGACCAGTAGCAGACCCGGCCGGTTGCGAGCGTCTCTGCGACCGAGTCGCGGTTCATCCAGGCCATCATCAGCACCTGGCCGGTATCGTGCTGCTGGGCGATGGCCGGCACCAGCCCCGCCTCGTTGAAGGCGATTTCGGCCAGGACGCCCTCGATCGCGGGCTGCGGTAGCGGAAAAGCGAGCGGCATCATGGGTTTCTCCAGCGGGCGCGATGCGGTATATTATAATATTCGGGCGTTTCAAGGAATTCCCATGGCGCAGTCACCGTCTGGGCCGCATTCGGGGCCGATCGCCGAGCTGGCGGGCACCGAGCACGACCACAGCCACTGCGTCGACCGGGCGGTCGACCTGGCGACGTCGCTGTGCGAGCGGCGCGGCGTGCGGCTGACGGCGCTGCGCAAGCGGGTGCTGGAGCTGGTCTGGCGCTCGCACAAGCCGGTCGGCGCCTACGAGGTGCTGGACTGGCTCACGACCGAGGACCAGCGCTCGGCGGCCCCGCCGACGGTGTACCGCGCGCTGGAGTTCCTGCTCGAGCAGAAGCTGATCCACCGCATCGAGTCGCTCAACGCCTTCGTCGGCTGCGTCGACCCCAGCCGGCAGCACACCGCGCAGTACCTGATCTGCAC
>JAEULC010000441.1 GCA_016792605.1 Rhodospirillales bacterium | reverse complement strand
TGCCCGCCGGGCCGGTCAGCTGCATCGGCGAGTCCCAGGCCGGCGACGGGATCGATTGCGCGCTGCCGACCTGCGCCGTGCGTTCGAACTGGCTCGGGAAGATCTTGGTCACCTCGCCCTGGACGTCGCGGTAGAAGCAGTACACGTAGGCCTCGCGGCTGGTGCGCAGGGAAACCTTCAGCTCCTCGCCGACCCTGTAGGCGGCCGAGGCGCGGCCGTCGCCCGCCACTTCGAGGTCGAACAGCTTGCCGGCCAGGCCGCGCTCCAGGCTGTCGATCATCGCCGAGGCCTGGCGCTGGCAGCCCTGCTCCGCCATCCACAGCGCCACCTGGCCCGGGGTTGCACCCTTCTGGTCCAAGAGGTGCAGCGCGACGGAGGTCACCGTGCCGCCCATGCGCAGCTCGTAGGTCGCGCCGTTCTTCGCCGGCACGCTGGCGGGCCACTGCAGGCTCGCCTGGCCGGCCGGCCACGGCACGTCCATCTTGGCGCCGCTCGGCTTGGTCTCGATCGTGATGCTGTCGAAGCTGGTGTTCGCGCCGCGGGTCATCGTCACCGCCTTATCGGCGGCCACGCACCAGTGGCCCGAGGCCGTCACGTCGATTGCCCAGGGGTCGGCCGGGGTCGCGCCCAGGCCCAGGCCCGAGGCGCCCACGCCGCGGAAGGCGCCGATCTTGCGCGGGGCCTCGTCGCCGCCGCGCAGCGCATCGCCCAGGCGCTCCAGCAGGCTGGAGGCGTCCGACACGGTGCGGAAGGCGCCCGTCGGCCGCGGCGTCGGCGCGTTGATCTCGCTCGTCCCGAGCTGGCCGGTGAAGGGGCCGCGCACGGTCATCACCTTGCCCTGGGCGTCCATCAGCACGACGCGGGTGCCCGACGGCACGGCGATCGCCTGGGCGGTGCCGACGCGGTCGCCCTTCTTGAAGCCGTCCGCGGTCGAGCTGATGATCACCAGCGACGAGGTGCCCGGCGCGGGCACCGCGAGCGGCGCCGCGGCAGGCGCCGGGGCGGTCGCGGCCGGACGCGCGGCGGTCTGGGTCTGCGCCGGCTTCGCGGCGGGCTGGGACTGCGCCGTCTTCGCGGCGGCGGCAGCGGCCGTCGCGGCCGAGGCGGCAGCAGCGACCTTGGCGGCTTCGGCCGCCTTCGCCGCGGCGTCCGCCTTGGCGATCTCGGCCTGGCGGGCGGCTTCGGCCTTCGCGACTTCAGCCTGCCTGGCGGCCTCGGCGCGGGCCTGCTCGGCCTTCGCCTGTTCCGCCCTCGCCATCTCGGCGGCCTTCGCGGCCTCGGCTTTCGCCATTTCGGCCTGCTTGGCGACGTCGGCGCGGGCTTGTTCGATCTTCGCCTGCTCGGCCTTGTTGGCCTCGGCGATGCGCTGGGCCTCCGCCTTGCTCGCCTCGGCGATGCGGGCGGCCTCGGCCTTCGCGGTCTCCGCCTGCTTGGCGGCTTCTGCCTGCGCCATCTCGGCCTGCTTGGCGGCCTGGGCCTTCGCGTCGGCGACGATCTTTTCCGCCTCGGCCTGGGCCTTCGCCTTGGCCTCGTCGAGCGCGGCCTGCATCTGCGCGATGCTGCCGCCGCCCGCCATCATCACCCGGCCCGCGTTCACGTCCTCGATCCGCGCCTTCACTTGCGGCGCGAACATGCCGCTCGGATAGCGCTCGAGGTAGCTCGCCAGCACCACCTTGTCGGTGCTGTCCTTGATCGCCGACCAGTAGACGATTTCCGATGTCCGGCTGATGTCGTTGCGCAGCGCGTTGTAGGACATGATCGACAGCGCGGCGAAGCCGGCCACCAGGACACCACCCATCAGATACGGAAGTCGTGCGTTGGTCATGTGCGTACCTCACTCGATCTCTTGCCCGGCGGGCGGTGGCCCTGGGGGCTACATCCGATGTTGCTCACCGCAACCTGACGCCAACCTCGCACGGACCTCCCCGCGAGGCTGTGGCCGAGGTCACTGTGCCGCTGTGGCCGGCATCACACGGACTGTGACGCCCAAGCACCGGACGGTGCCTGCCGCACGCCTCCAGCCCGGCCATGCCCCGGTTCCGGGGCGGCGAGGGGCCTGCAGGGTCGCGCCAACGGCTGAGTTCGGCTTATAATACACCGATTGTGACCGCCGTAAGCGTCGCGGCACGCCTTTCCGCCGGAGAAACCGCATCCATGTCCGCCACCGTCACCCCGATCCGCAAGACGTCGCAGCCGAACGACCTGGAATCGTTCTGGATGCCGTTCACGAACAACCGGCAGTTCAAGAAGACGCCGCGGATGCTGGTCGGGGCCGAGGGGATGCACTACAAGGCGGCCGACGGGAAGGAGATCCTGGACGGCACCTCGGGCCTGTGGTGCGTCAATGCCGGCCACGGGCGCAGGAAGATCGTCGAGGCCGTCCAGCACCAGGTCGCCAAGCTCGACTTCGCGCCCACCTTCCAGATCGGCCACCCCCTGCCGTTCGAACTGGCGGCGCGGCTGACCCATTTCATGGATGGTCACTATGACCATGTTTTCTTTACGAATTCCGGCTCGGAGTCGGTCGACACGGCGCTCAAGATCGCGCTCGCCTACCAGCGCGCCCGGGGCCAGGGCACAAGGACCCGCCTGATCGGCCGCGAGCGCGGCTATCACGGGGTCGGCTTCGGCGGCATCTCGGTCGGCGGCATCGTCAAGAACCGGATGTTCTTCGGCAGCCTGCTCAACGGCGTCGACCACCTGCCGCACACTCACAACCTGGAAAAGAACGCCTACACCCGGGGCGAGCCCCAGTGGGGCGGCCACCTGGCGGACGAGCTGGAGCGGCTGGTGACGCTGCACGACGCCTCGACCATCGCCGCGGTGATCGTCGAGCCGGT
>JAEULC010000437.1 GCA_016792605.1 Rhodospirillales bacterium | reverse complement strand
TCGAGCACGTGCAGGTACTCGGTCTCCCAGATGTCGACCGATGCGCCGAGCGGCCGCAGCAGGTCGTAGAAGTAGCCGGGATCGCCGGGCGGGTTGGAACGCGGCTTGGTCTTGAGGCGCTCGACCAGGGCGGGGCGCCTGGCGATCGACGCTTCCATCAGCGTGTGCGACGGCGCGCCGTGGTTGCGCGGCATCTGCACCATCAGCGCGCCGCCGGGCGCGAGCTGCTGCATCAGGTGCGGGAACAGTGTGTCGTGGCCCTTCAGCCACTGCAACGCGGCGTTGGAGTAGATCAGGTCGACCGGCTCCGGCGCGAGCCAGCCTGCAATGTCGGCCTGCTGCCAGCGCACATGGCCGCCGGTCGGAACTTCCTTGACCGACTTCGCCAGCATCTCGGCCGAGCCGTCGACGCCGGTGACGATCGCGCGCGGAAAGCGCTCGGCCAGGATGCGGGTGATCGACCCGGTGCCGCAGCCCAGGTCGACGACCCGGGCCGGGTTGTCGATCGGCGCGCGCGCGATCAGGTCGAGCGCCGGGCGCAGGCGCTCGCCGCCGAACTTCAGGTACTGGGCGGGATCCCAGGCCACGAGCGCGTCGCCCCGCGGGCCAGGCGCTAGTGCGTGGCGCCTTCGCTCAGGTCGAACTGGCGCTTGATCATGAAGAAGATCACCGCCATGGCGACGAGGAAGATGCCGATGCCCAGCCAGTAGAAGGTGGTGTCATGGGCATGGGCCGAGAGGAACAGGCCCAGGATGCCGACCAGACCGATCACGCCCCCGGTGATCCACTTGCAGGTGCCTTCCATCGTCGTCGTCCCCGTGCGGTGCAGTTGAAGAATTGGCGCTTTCCCTATCAGGAAATCGAGCGCTTCGACAAGGCTTGGTCTTCCTCGGGCGTTTCGGCGGCGCCTTCGGGAAGCTCCATCCGGAACCGCGTGCCGCCCGGGCCGGTGTCCTGCAGGATCACGTCGCCGCCATGGGCGCGCAGCACCTCGCGCGCGATCGGCAGGCCGAGGCCCGACCCGCCGCGCCGCGTCGAGCCGGCGAAGGGCTGGAACAGCCGCTCGCGGGCCGCCGGCGCGATGCCCGGCCCGTCATCGGCCACGATCATGGCGACACGGCCCTCGGCGCGCGCCGCCTTGAACGCGATGCGCCCGGCCCCGGCCTCCATGGCGTTGCGCGCCAGGTTGGCGATGGCGCGGTAGAGCTGGTCGCGGTCGGCGACGGCGTGCAGCGCCGGGTCGATGTCGTTGAGCCAGCGCGTGCCCACCGCCGCGGGGGCCAGGCCGGCGATCACTTCTTCCACCAAGTCGCGCAGGCCGAAGCGCGTGCGGCGCAAGGGCGGCGTCTCGTCGCGGGTGAATTCCAGCGTGCGCGAACACAAATCGACCGCCTTGTCGATCGCGTCGAGCAGGATTGGCGCCGTCTTGCGGACGTAGGGATCGGCGCTCGTCGTCAGCCGGTCCGATACCAGCCGCGCGGTGGACAGGATGTTGCGCAGATCGTGGTTGATCTTGCTGACCGCCTCGCCCAGCGCCGCCAGGTGCGCCTTCTGCCGCAGCGCCTGCACGAGGTTCGCCTGCATCGCCGCCAGCTCGCGCGTGGCGACGCCGATCTCGTCGCTGCGCCGGCTGGGCGCGATCGTCGTGCTGGGGTTCTCGGGGTCGGCGCGGAAGGCGACGATACCCTCGGTCAGGCGCTGCATCGGCTTCACCATCAGGAACTGCAGCGCCAGGAACACCAGGCCGGCGGTGATCAGCGAGATCACGATCGACAGCGCCAGGATGCGCTGCGAGAAGCCGATCATCGCCCGGCGCAGGCCGGACTCGCGCATCAGCAGCTCGACCACCACGCCCGGCGCCTTCGGCGCCTCGCCGATCACGCGCAGCACGCGGCCATCGTCCTCGGTCAGCGTGTCGAGGGCCTCGCGGATCTCGTCGTACCAGTAGGACACGCGCAGGTCGACGGTCAGGTCGGGCTTCGGCACCTGGTCGTGCATCAGCATCACGGTGCCCTGGCCGGTCGAGCGGAGCACGATCGCGCTGGCCTCGGCATGGTCCAGCAGGCGCTGGGTCAGGACCGGGCCGACGGTCGCGCTGGTGGCGCTGTCCAGTGCCATCATCGCCAGGTGGGCGTTGCTGAGCCGCGTCTCCAAATAGGCGTGGCGGAACCGCGCGATCGACGGCAGGTAGATGAAGACCTCGGCGATCATCACGAAGACGATCGTCAGCAGCAGCAGCCGCGCCGACAGGCCGCGCGCCCAGGGCGGCAGAAAATGCGCCGCCTGGCTCACCCGAGCCTCAGCAGGAAGCGCACGATCTTGCGCGTGCGCTCGTTGAAGAGCTTCGGCGTGAAGTAGCTGCCGGCGACGCGCTTGTTGATCTCGCCCAGCGTCGGATAGGGCGCGACCAGGCCGGCCATGGCGCTGATCTTCATCCCGTTGGCGATCGCCAGGCACCAGGGCTGCACCACCTCGCCGGCGTTGGCGCCGACGATCGACGCGCCAAGGATGCGGCCGGCCTTGTCGAGCACCACCTTGGCGAAGCCCTCGGTGCGGCGCTCGGCCTGCGCGCGGTCGTTGTCGTGGAACGGCCAGCGCAGCGCGGTGACCTGGCCGTGCTGCGCGCGCGCGGCGGCCTCGGTCAGCCCCGCCTGGGCAAGCTCGGGATCGGTGTACGTGACCCAGGGCATGGCGCGGTCATCCACCTTGGCCGGCAGGCGGAACAGCGCGTTCCGCAGCACGATCCCGGCATGATACCCGGCGGCATGGGTGAAGGGAAACCGGCCGTTCACGTCGCCGATCGCGTAGACCTTGCGGTTCGAGGACTTCAGCTGGGCGCTGGTTTCGATCCCCCTGGGCCCGAGCTTCACGCCGGCGGCGTCGAGGTTCAGCGCCTCGACATTGGCCTTGCGGCCGACCGCGAGCAGCAGGTGGGAGCCGGCGATCACCACCGGCGCGCCGCCGCGCTCCACCGTGGCGGCCACGCCGGCCGGGGTTTTGTCGACCCTTTTCAGCGACGCACCTTCCAGGATGGTGACGCCCTCGCGCAGGAGCTGAGCGCGCACGACGTCGACCAGCTCGGGATCGTCCTTGGGCAGCAGGACAGCCTGCTCGACGATGGTGACGGCGGCGCCCAGGCGGCGGTGGGCCTGCGCCATCTCCACGCCGATCGGCCCGCCGCCGATGACGATCAGGTGCGACGGGCGCTGCGTGTTCTCGAACAGCGTCTCGTTGGTGAGGTAGGGCACCGTGTCGAGGCCGGGGATCGGCGGCACCAGCGGCCGA